>JAEYZJ010000002.1 GCA_023430705.1 Pseudomonadota bacterium
CCCTACGGCGAGCCCCCTGGCGGCCCGCCCCCAGCCCCGGTCCCCCGTGAGCCACAGCCGGCCGAAGGCCCCGAGCGCGAGGAACACGGCAAGGCTCGCAATCGCCGCCGCCACGGCTTCGGTCACCGCGAAATCGCTCGACGAGATCATCTGCTCGCGGTGCAGCAGCACCGGCACGATCGTCATCGGCAGCGCGAGGCTGCCGAAGCGACGGGCCCAGATGGCCCATTTCGAGGTCCTGATGAGGATGCGCATCGCCGCCGTCGGGAAAAGAACTCTACCTTACGCATAGCTGCGCTGGGCCGCTTCATGCAAAGCCGCCGCGCAGAAACCTGTTAGCCGGGGTCGCCGCCATCGGTCTCGGCCGGCCCGCACATCGACCTGATCGCCTGCCATTCGTCCGGGCTGAACACCTGGCGCCCCGGCGGGGGCAGCGGCGCCGCCTCGAGCGCGGTCCGTCGGTCCGCCGTCAACGGGTGCGAGGCAAAGGCCTCGAACATCCGGCTGGCATGGCTGTCGCCGGCGACACGGTCGAGGAGATCGGCGAGCGCTGCCGGCTCGAATCCCATCCGCTGCCCCGCGGCGGCGGCGAACTGGTCGGCCTGCCGCTCGGCCTCGCGCGAGAAGCGCCCATCGACAAGCGCCGAGCCGAGGCCGCCCGCGACCGACATGCCGGTCATGTCGCCGAGCACGAACCCCACCAGCAGCCCGGTGGCCGAGCTCTTGATCAGGCCTTCGAGCGCATGCCGGTGGTGGACGTGGCCAAGCTCGTGCGCCATCACGCCCGCGAATTCGTCCGGGCTCTCGGTCTGCTCGAGCAGGGCCGAGAAGTAGTAGCTGCGGCCTCCCGGCAGCGCGAACGCGTTGGGGATCGACGAGTGGATCACCTGGATGTCCGGTTCGAACGGCGAGCCTGTCCCGTCCATCACCTCGGCGGCAAAGCTGCGGATGGCCCGGTTGGCGAGGCTGTCGGGGTCGGTGTCGCAGCGCATGACCGCCCCGCCGAACCCGATCGCGCTCTCCACCTGTTCCCGCGCCGTCTCCCCCAGTTGCGCCTCCCATTGCGCCGGCACCAGCGGCACGATGTTGCGCGCCAGCAGCGGCACGCCGAAGACATAGGCGGCGATCACAGAGACCAGCGCCCCGGTGGCGAGCCCGATGAGTTTCAGCTGCGCTCCCCGTTCGGCGCGCTTCTGCCTCGCGAGGTCCGGCAGCAGCTCGCGGGCGGCGGTGACGAGTCCGTCGCCGCTGAGGACGAGGCGGGCGCCGTAGGGCCGGTTGCGGGCGCCGAGGCGCAGTTCATGTCCGCTCGCCGGCACTTCGAAGATATCGCCGAGCGCCCAGCTGTCGAGCTCCTCCGCGGTCTCCGCCGCCGCGATCAGGAGGCGTGGTTCGGCGTCGCGGGTGATGGCGAACGTGACGTCGTGCGGCCTCGCGGTGTGTCCGTCGTGGTAGCGGGCCATCGGCAGCATCAGAACGACCCCACGTTGAGCGCGTCGGCAAGGCCCTCGCCCACCAGCGCCGGGTCTTCATCGGTGGCGCGCACGCTCGCGAGGCTCTCGAGGTTGGTGATGGTGGTGCCTCGCGCCACCGCCTTCCAGAAGCCGAAATCGACGATGGTCTCCGCCAGCAGCGAGAAGGTGCCGAAGCCCAGCAGGTAGCCGCCCAGGATTATGGTGGCGCCACCCGGGCCGGTGAAGGCCAGCGAGCTCAAGCCTTCGGTCGGCAAGGTCCCGGTTTCGCCGAGCTGGCCGAAAAGGACGACCGTCGCGATGCCAATGCCGACCACCGCCAGCAGCAGCAGGCTGCCCAGGCTCAGGTACTGCCCCAGGAGGGTGCGGAACCTTATCCGGGTCGCCACGCTCGTCTCGCCGAGCCGGATCGAGGAAAACATCCGCGTCGCCTCGCGGGACCTCCAGTAGGGCTGGGCGATGCCGATGAGCACCAGGACCGTCAGCGGCACGAACTGGATGGCGGTGTCACTCGCGTCGCCATAGGCCGCGCCGAGGACCATCGCCATGGCGAGGCCCGCGATCGCCCCATAGGCGCGGTAGAACGGCCCGGCCACCGTCTTCCAGGTCCCGGTGAAACTCACCTGGCGGTCGCCGAACCAGATGTGCGTGTAGCGATAGCGCCACAGGCTCGCCGCCATGAAGGGATAGGCGAGCCCGAGCGTTGCGAGCACCAGCACGGACCACAGGAAGCGCCGGCTCGCATAGGCGAGGGCGCTGCCCCGCTGGTCGAAGCGGATGCCACGCCACAGCGTGCGCGACAGGCGGAAATCCCGGCCGCGATACTGCGCGTAGCCGATGAAGAACCACAGTAGCGCCCCCAGCACTCCATAGCCGGTCAGGGTGACGATCCCGGCCTGCGTCGAGAGGACGAAGAAGCCGGCATAGACGGGCAGAAAGAACGCCAGTGCGAACAGGAAGCCGAGCAGCAGCTGCCGGGCGTTGCCGGTGTATTCGAGCGCATCGCCGCCGATCGTGGTGTTCTGCCAGTAGTAGCGCCGCTTCCGCGTCGTCAGCCAGAAGCGGTAGACGCCCAGCGTGGGCACCATCAGCAGGTAGCCCTTCAGCAGCAGCCACAGGAATGCCCGGCGGCGACCGCCAAAAGCGACGCTGTCGCGACTCTCGGTTTCGCCCCACGGCCCGCTCATCACGCGCTCCAAGCCCCGCCCCGTTGTTGCAGGCGGGCCGGTATTTGGCAACGGATCGCGAGGGGCTATGGGTAGAGGCGCTGCCGGCTCCAGCTGCCGTCGGCCGCGCGCGTGAAGCGCACCCGGTCATGCAGGCGGTTGGCGCCGTCCTGCCAGAATTCCATTACCTGCGGCACGATGCGGAAGCCCTTCCAGTAGCTCGGCCGGTTGACCGGCTCGTCCTCGCGGAAGCTCTTCTTCAGCGTCTCCACCCGCTCGAGCAGGGCGTAGCGGTTGGCAAGCGGGCGCGACTGCTTGCTGGCATGCGCGCCGATCTGGCTCATCCGCGCCCGGGTCGAGAAATAGGCGTCGGCCTCGCCGTCCGAGACCAGTTCCACCGTCCCGCGCACCCGGATCTGCCGGCGCAGCGATTTCCAGTGCATGACGAAGGCCGCCTTGGGATTGGCCAGCAGCTCGATCGCCTTGTCGCTCTCGAGATTGGTGAAGAAGCAATAGCCGCGTGCGTCGCGCGCGTTCAGCAGCACCATGCGCACGTCGGGCATGCCGTCCGCATCCACGGTCGCCAGCGCCATGGCGTGCGGGTCGTTCGGCTCGCTCTGCTGGGCCAGCGTGAACCACTCCTCGAACAGCGAGCAGGGATCGATCGGAGCCTTGTCCGAATCATCGAAAAGGCGCTCGGTAAGTGTTGTTGCCGGCATGGTTTTACCCTCGTCTCGCGCCGGTCTGGACAAGCCTGGGGCGCGTCGCCATATAGGATGCGGCAAGGGGCGAAAGCAAATCCCATCCCGCGCCAATCTCGAAGGAACCCATGCGCGATCCCTATACCGTGCTCGGGGTGCCCAAGTCCGTCTCGGAGAAGGACCTGAAGGCCGCCTACCGCAAACTCGCGAAGGCTCACCACCCCGACCAGAACCAGGACGACCCCAAGGCTCACGCGAAGTTCGCGGAGATTTCCTCTGCCTACGAGTTCCTCTCCGACAAGGAGAAGCGGAGCAGCTATGACCGCGGCGAGATCGACGCCGACGGCAATCCTCGTTTCGCCGGCTTCGGCCGCGGCAACGCCGGCGCCCGGCCCGGCGCGGGCGGCTATTCGGCCGATGCGGGTGGTTTCTCGGCCGAGGACATCCTCAAGGAATTCATGTCGGGCTTCGGCGGCCAGCCGCGCGGCGGCGCCCGGCCCGACCCCGGCCAGAGCTGGGACCCGTTCACCGGCAGTTCCGCCGGCGGCTTCCAGGGCCGCACCGCCCACATCGGCGGCGAGGACCTCCTTGCCACCGCCACGGTGACGCTCGAGCAGGCCCACCAGGGCGGCAGCGTGCCGTTGCGCATGCCCTCGGGCAAGGTGCTGAACGTCAAGCTGCCCGACAAGGTGGAGGACGGGCAGCAGATCCGCCTCAAGGGCCAGGGCAATCCGTCCCCGCTCGGCGGACCGCCCGGCGACGCCATCGTCACCGTGAAGTTCGAACGCCACAAGCTCTTCCGTCGCGACGGCAATGACCTGCGCATCGAGCTGCCGATCACGCTCTACGAGGCCGTGCTCGGCGGCAAGGTGCGCGTCCCCACCCTCGATGGCCCGGCCGAGCTGAGCCTTCCGGCCTCCGTCAACACCACCAAGGCCCTGCGCCTCAAGGGCAAGGGCCTGCACCGCGCCGGCGACCTCTATGTGACGCTGAAGATCGTCCTGCCCGAGAACGGCGATCCCGACCTCGAGAGCCTGATGCGCTTCTGGCGCGACCAGAAGCCCTACAGGGTTCGCGACAGCTAGCTTCGCGGCGCGGCCGCGCGCCTCAGCCGGTCGTTGATCGCCTCGCCGAGCCCCGTCCGTGGAATCGGCGCGACGGCGATGCGCGTCGCCGCCTCGTCGAGCCTGTGCAGCATCGAGAAGAGGTTTCGCGCCGCCTCGCGCAGGTCGCCCGACGGCGAGAGGTTCGCGCCCTCCGGTCCCGGCCCGAAGCCGAGCCAGGCCTCGCCCGGCCCCGGCGCCTCGGCATCGAGCCTGAGGGTTGCATTGGGGGCGTAATGGCTCGCCAGCATGCCCGGCGCCGCGATCCTGGCATCGGCGGCGGCCTGCGCCACCGGGGCGCCGATGGCCGCCTCGATCTCGTCGCGGGGCAGGGCCCCGGCGCGCAGTTGCGTCACCTGCTCGCCCGCCACCGAGAGGATGGTGGACTCGACGCCCGAGCGCGCCGGGCCGCCGTCGAGGACGGGTATCCGGCCCCCGAACCCCTTGATCACCTGCTCCGCCGTCGTCGGCGACAGCTTCCCCGAGCGGTTTGCCGATGGCGCCGCCAGCGGCCGTCCCGCCGCGCGGATCAGTTCCTGCGCCAGCGGATGATCGGGGATGCGGATGCCCACGGTATCGAGCCCCGCCGTGACGATGTCGCTGAGCCCGGCGCCGGCGCGTCGCGGCAGCACCAGCGTGAGGGGGCCGGGCCAGAACCGCGCCAGCCGGCGCGCCATCGGCGTCAGCTCCACCAGCGGCTCCGCCATCTCGAGATCGGCGACATGCACGATCAGCGGGTTGAAGCGCGGCCGCCCCTTGGCCTCGTAGATCCCGAGCACCGCGTCCGGGTTGGTCGCGTCCGCCCCGAGCCCGTACACCGTCTCGGTGGGGAAGGCGACGAGTTCGCCCGCCCGCAGCCGTGCTGCCAGCTGCGGGATGTCGGAACGGTCGTGAAGGGGGCCCTGCGCCATCTTGCCCGGCTGTGGACGGAACTGCTGCCGGCCGTTTGACAACCGAAGGCCTTGAACGTCAAGGTCTCCCGGCAATCCGGCGGCCCCCATGACCACACTGCTCGTCTCGCAGCGCAATTTCGAAAGTCACGTCACCCCGACAGGCCATCCGGAGCGCCCCGATCGCATCAGGGCCGTCGAGGACGCGCTGTCGGCCGAGAGGTTTTCCGGCCTCAGGCGGGCCGACGCCCCGTCCGGCGACCTGTCGCTCGCCGAACTCGTGCATGCCGAAGACTTCCTGCCCAATCTCGCCCGCGTGCGCCCGGCGGAGGGCATCAACCGCATCGACGAGGATACCTTCATCTCGTCCGGCTCGCTCGATGCCATCGCCACCGCCCTCGGCGCGGGACTGCTGGCGCTGGAAGAGGTCGCGCTCGGCACCGTCGCCAACGCCTTCTGCGCCGTGCGCCCTCCCGGCCATCATGCCGAACGCCACCGCCCGATGGGCTTCTGCCTCATCAACACCATCGCCATCGTTGCCCGCGAAGCCCAGCGCAAGTTCGGGGCCGAGCGGGTCGCGATCGTCGATTTCGACGTCCACCACGGCAACGGCACCGAGGACATCTTCCAGGCCGACGCGACCGTGTTCTACGGCTCCAGCCACCAGATGCCCCTCTATCCCGGCACCGGCAGCCCCAGCTTCACCGGTGTCGGCAACATCTTCAACACGGCGCTCGCGGCGGGCTCCGGCACCGCCGCCATGCGGGAGGCCTATGACGGGCGCATCCTGCCCGCGCTCGAGGCCTTTCATCCGGACTTCGTGCTCGTCTCCGCCGGTTTCGATGCCGACTATCGCGACCCGCTCGCCGGCCTCAACTGGAAGCCCGAGGACTTCGCCTGGCTGACCGGGCGGCTGATGGACGTCGCCGATCGCGTCTGCGAGGGCCGCATCGTTTCCATGCTGGAAGGCGGCTACGACCGGCAGGGCCTTGCCACCGGTGTCGCCGCGCATGTTGAAATGTTGATGGGCGCGGGCTAGCTACGGGGTCAGCCAGGAGCACGCGACATGGTCGATTCCCCCGCCGACGACATCAAGGAGATGAGCTTCGAAGCCGCCCTGCGCGAGCTCGAGACCATCGTCGGCAAGCTCGAGAGCGGCCAGGCCCCGCTGGCCGAGTCGATCGCCATCTACGAGCGCGGCGAGGCGCTGAAGGCCCATTGCGAGGCCCTGCTCAAGGCGGCCGAGATGCGGATCGAAAAGATCACCCTGCGCAACGGCCAGCCCGTCGGCACCGAGCCGCTCGACCCGCAATAGGGGCCTTGCTCCGCGGCGCAGCCGCCCGCATCCTTGCCTTCAACAGTCGGTGACTGCGACAACGCCGCTCGCGCGCCCGGCGGCCCAGGCGCTATAAGCGGGCAAACCTTCGGACGTAGGGACCATGGCCGATACCACTTCGCCCGCACTCGCGCGCTTTCGCACCATCCTGTGGACGCTGGTCGTCGTCGCCGCCCTCGGCGCCACGGCCCTGTTCATCTTCCGGCCGCCGACCGCGCCGCTGGCCGTCACCGGCAAGCCGTTCGCGCTCACCTCGACCACCGGCGAAACCTTCACCGAGGCCAGCCTCAGGGGCGCGCCGAGCCTCGTCTTCTTCGGCTACACCCATTGCCCGGACGTCTGCCCGACGACGCTGGCGGAATCGGACGCCTGGAAGAGCGAACTCGGCCTTTCGCCCGAGCAGCTGCGCACGGTCTTCATCACCGTCGATCCGGCCCGCGACACCCCCGAAATCCTCGCCGATTACCTCGGCTCCTTCCCGGGCGTGATCGGCCTCGCCGGCACCGAGCAGCAGACCGCCGATGCCAAGGCCTCCTTCGGCGCCATGTCCGAGACCACCGCCCCCGATGCCGACGGCTTCTATCTCGTGAACCACACGGCGAGCGTATTCCTCATCAACAGGGACGGCCAGTTCGAGGGCACCATCGCCTATGGCGAGCCCAAGGACACGGCGGTCGCCAAGATCAGGAAACTCATGGCCTCGTGAGCGAACGCCGCCGGCTCGACCAGGAACTGGAAGCGCGCGGCCTGCTCCCCAGCCGCGCCAGGGCGCGCGACGCCATCCTGCGCGGCACGGTGGCGGTCAACGGCATCGTCGCCACCCGGCCCAGCCAGCAGGTCGGGCCAGCCGATGCCATCGCGCTCGACGATCCGGCCGCCGCCTATGTCTCGCGTGCCGCGCTGAAGCTCCTCGCCGGGCTCGATGCCGGCAGCATCGACCCGACGGGCCGCATCTGCCTCGATCTCGGCGCCTCCACCGGCGGCTTCACCCAGGTGCTGCTGCAGCGCGGCGCGGCGCGGGTCTATGCCGTCGACGTCGGCCACGACCAGCTGCACCAGAGTCTGGCGGACGATCCCCGCGTCGTCTCGCTCGAAGGCGTCAACGGCCGTGACCTCGACCGCACCCTCGTCCCC
>JAEYZJ010000054.1 GCA_023430705.1 Pseudomonadota bacterium
GACATGACCCGCAGGACGTTCGATCCGCACCGGAGGGAAGAGGCCGAAGTTGATGTTCATCGGCTGGAAGCTGCGCGGACCTGGCTCGCCCTCCGCCGCGAGATGCCCGCCGGTAATGTGCGAGAGCAGGGCACCCATGGCCGTGGTGGCCGGCGGGACCGCAAGGCTCTCACCCCGGGCGTCGGCGGCGGCGAGCCGGCCGGCCATGAGGCCGACGGCGGCGCTCTCGACATAGCCCTCGACCCCGGTGACCTGGCCGGCAAAGCGCAGCCGCGGCATGGCCTTGAGCTTCAGGTCGCGACCCAGCACCCTGGGCGAATTGAGGAAGGTGTTGCGGTGCAGTCCGCCGAGCCGCGCGAACTGCGCGTTCTCGAGGCCGGGGATCATGCGGAAGATCTCGGTCTGGACGCCGTAGCGCATCTTGGTCTGGAAGCCGACCATGTTCCACAGCGTGCCGAGCGCATTGTCCTGGCGCAGCTGCACGATGGCGTGCGGCTTGACGGTGGGGTTGCGCGGGTTGGTGAGCCCGACGGGCTTCATCGGGCCCCAGCGCAGCGTGTCCCGGCCGCGTTCGGCCATGACCTCGATCGGCAGGCAGCCGTCGAAGTAGGGGACCTTCTCCCAGTCCTTGAACTGGTGCAGCGGTGCGGCCAGCAGCGCATCGACGAAGTCGTTGTACTGCTTCTCGTCCATGGGACAGTTGAGGTAGTCGCGTCCGTCGCCCATCGGCCCGACCTTGTCATATCGCGACTGGGCCCAGACGATGTCCATGTCGATCGAGTCCTTGTGGACGATCGGCGCGATGGCGTCGAAGAAGGCGAGCGAGTCCTCGCCGGTCAGTTCCTGGATCGCTTCGGCGAGCGCGGGCGAGGTCAGGGGACCCGTCGCGACGACGACATTCTCCCAGTCCTCGGGCGGCAGGCCGGCGATCTCGCCCCGCTCGACGGAAATATTGGGGTGGTTGTGGATGGCCGCCGTCACGGCGTCGGAGAAGGCGACGCGATCCACGGCGAGCGCGCCGCCCGCCGGCAGCTTGCTGGCGTCGGCGGCGCGCATGATCAGCGAGCCGCAGCGGCGCATTTCCTCATGCAGCAGGCCGACGGCATTGTGCCGGTGGTCGTCGGAGCGGAAGCTGTTCGAGCACACCAGCTCGGCGAAGTTCTCGGTCTCGTGCGCGTCGGTCTTCTGGACCGGGCGCATTTCGTGCAGGACGACTGTGGCGCCGGCCTCGGCGGCCTGCCAGGCGGCCTCGGATCCGGCAAGCCCGCCGCCGATGACGTGGATGATCTGTTTGGACATGGCGCGGGAGATAACAGTCCGCCGGACAGGGCGCAACCGCAGCTAGTCGACCCAGGGAAATCCGTGCGGTTCGGCCACTGCGCGGGGGAAGACGATCTCGTCGATATGGCCGCGCATCTCCGCCAGGAGGGGAAAGTCGTCGGGGCCGACGCCGATCCGCGCCAGCGGCGTCACCGGCTCCAGGCTGGCCCACTGCGCGAAGGCTACCCTGCGGCCGCCGTGGACCTCGGGCGGCTGCTGCACGAAGGTCTTGCGGGGCAGGAAGTAGATCGTGCCGCGACCGAAGGCCCGTTTCTCGAGGGCCGCCCGGGTGATGGAGAAGAAGTAGTACGGCTCGCCCGGGGCTTCGTCGTCCGCCAGCCGGAAGCTGGCGTTGATCGTCGACATCGGATGGATCGAGCGATCGAGGATCGCGAAGTACATCGGCCAGAGCCCGTCGGAGGCGGCATAGACCGCCTTCTGGTTGCCGAACGCCGTGGTGTCCCGCGGCTGGCGCGGCTCGAAGCGGGTGATGTCAGGGTTGGGCGAGCCGTGCAGCACCACCTCGCGCGTATCGGCGATGTGGCAGACGAACTCCCACACGGGCCGGTCGAGGCTATACTGCACGATATTGCCGGGGCCCTTGGCCACGGCGTCGTCGAATACGCGGTCGAACGCCGCCAGCACGGCGGGGTCCGTAGGCATGGCCGGTCGGCGGCTCATGTGCTGCAGCATGGCGCGAGGTCTCCCCGTGGAAGGAGATAGCGATCCCGCCGCCGCATGCAATAGGCTGGACCGGTCGTTGCAAGGGGGGAGAGATGACCGCAATCACGCTCTGGGGGCGGCTGAGTTCGTGCAACGTGCAGAAGGTGGTGTGGACGCTCGAGGAGCTTGGCCTGCCCTACGAGCATGTTCCGCTGGGTGGGCTTTACGGCGGCAACCGCACGGCGGAGTACCTGGCGGTCAACCCGAACGGGCTGGTGCCGGCGCTCAGGGACCGGGGCCTCGTCGTCTGGGAGAGCCACGCCATCGTGCGCTACCTCGCAGCGGAGTTCGGCAGCGGAGTGATCCATCCGGTCGAGCCGCGCGACCGGGCTGCGGCCGACCAGTGGACGGACTGGACGGCGACCACGTTCCAGCCGGCCTGGATCGGACTGTTCTGGAGCAGGGTGCGCACGCCGCCGGCCGAACAGGATCCGGATGCGATCGCGCGACTGCTGCAGCGTACGGTGGACTGTCTCGAGATCATGGCGGGCCGGCTGGCGGAGGCGCCTTACCTCGGCGGCGAGCGGTTCAGCTACGCCGATATCGTCGCGGGGGTCGCCATGTACCGCTGGACGACGATGGACGTGGAAAGGCCGGTGCTGCCGGAAGTGGAGCGCTGGCACCAGCGGCTCCAAGAGCGGGCGGCGTTCCGCAAGGCGGTCAACGTGCCCTATGGCGAACTGGTGGGGCGGCTTGCCTAGAGGCCCCCGGAATGGCTGAACGCCCGCTTCTATCAGGGAGCGAGCGTTCTATGATGCCGGCGAGATGCAGGAACCAGGCAGCGAACCGTCAGATGGCGCGCGCATGGTCGCGGGCAATGCGCTGGATGTCGGTGCGGGTGATGCCCAGGTCGGTCAGCTGGCGGTTGTCGAGAGCGGTCAGCTCACGGACGGTCTGCTGGTAGGCGGCCCACTTCTTCAGCGTCGTACGGATACCCATGTGATTTTCCTTTCGTTTCTACGGGAACAGATATGAGCGTTATCGTGCCGGATGAGCAGACGGTAATGTCTCAGCGCAGTCATGCGTTCCACGCATACCGGAGCCGATTTCGTATCCCGGTTCGGTTGCTGTTCATCCGTCGTTCATTCTCATGGCAAACCTGTGGCGCCAGCGTGGCGCCCGTGTGTCACGTCCGCATGACCAGCGCAGGCCGCAGCCTCAGCGGTCGAACAGTCCGAGGGTCATGTTGCGGAAGTCGGGCCCGGAAATCCCCAAGGCGTCGCGGGTTGTCGGTACATCGGTTTCGCGCTGGGTCTGCCGCGGATCGATGAGGCGCCGGTTGCGCCAGACGGCACGGACGAACATCGTGCTCACCTCTTGCGGATCATGACGCAGTGGAGGATGCGCTGATTTGGGCGTCCGCGCACCGGTGGTTTGATCAGCCCCGACATGCACTCGACGCATGGCAAGGTTCATGTTTGCGTCAGGTTGAGGGCGGTTTCGCCCAGTGCCGGGCTCAGCCGATGGTGCGCTCGAGCAGCGACAGCCAGTTGCCGTGGGCCAGCCTTTCGAGCAGCGGCGCGTCGTACCCGTGCCGCTCCAGCGCCTCGAACAGGCGGGGAAGGCCGGTGGCATCGCCGATCGCGGCCGGCACCAGCGCGCCGTCGAAGTCGGAGCCCATGCCGACACGGGTCTCCCCCAATGCCTCGATGAGTCCGTCGAGGTGCCGGATCATGTTCTCGACGGGCGTGTCGGCGCGCATCTGGCCGTCGGCGCGCAGGAAGCCGGTGGCGAAGTTCAGCCCGACCATGTCGTCGCTCTCCCGGATGGCGCGCAACTGGTCGGCCGTGAGGTTGCGCGGCGCCGCGGTGAGGGCGTGCACGTTGGAGTGCGTGGCGACCAGCGGCGCGGTGGATAGCGCCGCCACGTCCCAGAACCCCTTCTCGGTGATGTGGGAGAGGTCGATGAGGATGCGGCGCTCGTTGCAGGCGCGGACAAGGCGTTTGCCGGCGTCGGTGAGGCCCGGCCCGAGGTCAGGCGAGTGCGGAAAGCGGAACGGCACGCCGTGGCCGAAGATGTTGGTGCGGCTCCAGACCGGTCCGATGGAGCGCAGGCCGGCGGCGTGGAGCACGTCGAGGAAGTAGAGGTCCTCGTCGATGGCTTCGGCGCCCTCGATGTGGAGGACTGCCGCGAGCGAGCCGCGGGCCATGGCGGCGCGGATATCGGCAGCGCTCCGGCAGACGGTGAGCGCGCCGTTCGAGGCGGCCTCGAGCCGCAGCAGCAGGGCGACCTGGTGCACGGTCATCCGGCGGGCGAGGTCCATCGGCAGTTCGGGAGGCAGCGGCCGGTTGATCATGTCGCCGGCCGTGGTGAAGTCGGCCCGCTCGTTGGGCGAGGGGCAGAAGACGGCGAAAATGCCGCCCGCGAGGTTGCCCGCCCGGGCCTTGGGCAGGTCGATGTGGCCGGGTCCGCCTCCCGCGAGGAACCGCGCCACCGGATCGGGAGACGTGTCGTTCATCAGGCGGAGCAGGACGTCGTTATGGCCGTCGAAGATCTGGGGCGTAGGCAATGGGCTGGCTCCGGTGCGGGACGTGGTCCGAGAGAGCAGGGGAAGGTGGCGAGGGCAAGGTGCCCTGCGCCACCCCCGTCTCAGCTGAACCGGCGGGAGACGACGAAGAACGGCGTGGCGCCGCCGTGCCAGGGCTCGCCGGAGCCGACCTCGACGAACGCGTCGGCGACGAACCCGGCTTCGGCCAGTTCAGCCGCAATGGCCTCGGGCGTGTAGTACTGCATCCAGTTGAAGACTTCGAAGCTGCGGGCGGGCTCGACGACGAGGAAGCGCTCGAGGCTGATCCGCTCGGCGCGATAGAGCCAGGACTGCCGGAAGCCGAAATAGTCCTCCGCCGACCAGAAGCCGTCCATGAAGCGGTGGCCGAACGCGCTGCCCTCGGACATGGCGTCGAGCTGGCCGGGGGAATAGACGTCGAAGACGAAGCGGCCGCCGGGCGCCAGCGCCTCGGCAACGCTGTGGAGCAGCGTGCGGCGACGGTCCGGCGACAGGGCGCAGTAGTCGCCGTAGATCTGGGTGACGAGATCGGCAGGGCCGGGCAGGGGCGAGGCGAGATAGTCGGCCTCGACGTAACTCAGCTTCGCGCCGGCGGGGATGTTGTCCCTGGCGTGGGCGATCGAGACGGGCGAGAAATCGAGCCCGGTGACATCGGCGCCGCCGGCCGCCATCCGGGTGGCGTAGAGGCCGGGGCCGCAGCCCAGGTCGAGCACCCGGCGGCCGGCGAGGCCGAAGCTGCGATCGAGCCAGTCGACCGTGGCATCGATGGTCGCGGCGCGGCGCGAGGCGGCGTCGATCTCGGGATCGAGATGATAGGCCAGCATCCGGCGGCCGATATGCGGGTCGGTCCAGAGCAGGTCGGTGGTGTAGCGCGAAAAGGGTTCGGGCCGTCGGCTGAATTCGAGCAGTTGCTGGTACACGGGCGGCTGGACTTTCGGGCCTGTTCCGGTTGCGTGGGTCACGCGACGGGGCACGTCGCGGTCACACTGGAGTACAGTCCCCGGGCGCGGAAATCCATTGGGCAGGCGCGGCCGGAATGGCTCGCCCGGGCGTCAGTGCTCGTGGCCGTCGTAGAAGTCGGATTGGCCGGCACGCCAGTAGCCGGCGGCCTTGACAAGGTCCGGGTCGTGGCGGCGCTCGGTCACGAAATGCTCGCGCAGTGCCGTCGACAGCGCGTGTTCGCCGGCAATGAAGACATAGCCCGTGGCGTCGGGCAGGGTCGCGGCACGGACCGTCTCCAGCAGCGAGCCGCCGGTGCTGCGCTCCACCCAGGCGAGCTCGAGCGAGGCGGCCGTGACGAACTGCTGCCGCTCGGCGGCATCGGCGATCTCGATGAAGGCGAGGACCCGGGCGCCCGCCGGCAGCTCCTCGATGCGGCGGCCGATGGCGGGGAGCGCCGTC
>JAEYZJ010000097.1 GCA_023430705.1 Pseudomonadota bacterium
ACATGACGCTGCTCGTCTGCGACGGGCGCTTCTGGCTCATCGGTACCGAACAGGTGGGGCAGGGCAGTGCTTCCGACACAATGGTGGCGTGGTCGGCTGCGGCTCTTGCCGGCCCATGGTCGCCGCATCCGCTCAACCCGATCCGCATCGATCGTGCCGCCGCCCGTCCCGGCGGGCGTTTCATCCAGCGTGACGGCCGCACGTTCCTGCCGGTACAGGACGGCACGCTCACCTATGGTGGCGGACTGGGCCTCGTCGAACTGCTCGAGCTTTCCGATGCCGCCGTGCGCTTCGGTCCGCTGCGGCCGATAAGCCCTGGTCCCGCGTGGGCCGTGCGCGGCATCCATACGTTCGACCGCGCGGGTCCCCTCGAGGTCATCGACAGCGCCGGCTAGCCAGCCCGCCTGGTCGGCTTCAGGTGCGCATAGGCGAGGATCAGCACCACGAACATCGAGATCACCGGCGTCTTGGTGGAGAGCATGTTGTTGGAAAGCGCCGCGCCCATGAAGACCCCGATGCCGATCCAGGCCTGGATGGCGACATTGCGGAGCAGGCGCATGAAGAGCCAGAACAGCACTGCGAAAACCAGGAGCGCGAGCGGCGCGCCGACGAGGAAGGTCAGGTAGACCGGCGAGCTCTCGATATAGGGCAGCCCGATCTTGGTGTTCACGATCGCGAGGATCTCGAGCATGTCCGCGCCGAACACGATCGATTGCCACGGCACCAGCCAGAAGATCCCGTAGATGTTGGTACGGGCATAGAAATTCTCGTCGACGATGCCGTCGTTGAAGCGGTTGAGCGCTCCCATGGCGCCGAGCGCGGCAAACAGCAGCGCGCCCCCGGCGAGGATCATGAGCAGCACGGCGAGCTTGGCGCGCCGTTCCCGCTGGCGCGTGAATCCGGTCCAGGGCACGAGGATCACCAGCGCCAGCACTTCGAGCAGCGTCAGCAGCAGCGCAAAGCGCGCGCCCGAGGCGGTGGTCGCGATGATCAGCAGGAAGATCGCCGACAGCTTCACCCACAGCTTCCAGCGCGTCATGGCGACGAAGGCGATGGAGGCGCCGCAGGTCATGCCGAAGCTCAGCGGGTGGTCGGCGAGTGCGGTGGGGCGGAAGAACTCCTCCTCGAAGTGGTAGTAGACGAGGCGCTGGCGGGCAATGAATTCGACGATGCCGAGCGTCGCGCTCACGAGGTTCATCACCAGCACACAATCGCCGACCACCCGACGCATGTCCCGGTTCATGGCCAGCATGATCAGCCCGCATGCCCCCGCGACGATGTAGCTGTCCATGAACAGGCCCGCCGCGTTGGCGCGCCCGGTGCCGATCAGGAACACGATCAGCAGCCCCACCAGCAGCGTGAAGCGCAGCAGGTCCTTGAAGCGGCGGATGTCGTCGCCCTCGAGGTAGAAGGGGCGGCTGAGCAGCACGAGCGGCGTCAGCAGGTAGATCAGGTACGATCCGACATGGAGCTTTTCGAGGAAGTTGCCGCCGTCCGCGGTATAGCGCACGACCATGTTCAGCATCTCGGGGGAGATGAAGAACCGCATCGTGAAGGCCAGTATCGTCAGCAGCAGGAAGATGAGCGAAAGGGCATTGTGGCGCCGTGCGTCGCCGGCGTCCCGTCCCTCAGGTCCGGTGGCGGTATAGCTCAATCCACGCTGCCTTTCGGGCCCGTGCCCCGGACCGGATTTACCAATACACCCGGTTCCAGGAGCGCCGGGCGGCGACTGGTATATAAAGCCCTAACTCTAGGCCACCTTGGAAAACGGGGCGTTAACGGCATGTCGATCGCGTCTGACATCAATAGTCCGGTCAATACCGTGTCGGGAGCCAGGGCCTTCGCCCGGCTCGGCGCACGGGCGGCCAACGACACCGTGGTCGAGCCGGTCGAGACCGTGACGCTGGGCAAGATCGGCGACTTCCTCGAGCTCGATTTCGGTCGGCTGTTCACCTGGCTCCGGCGCGGCCTCGGCCTTGCGGCGGTGCTGGCCGGCGTCGGCGGTGTGGCCGGCGTCGCCTATGCGGTCCTGTCCCCGCCCAAGTACACGGTCGCCACCGATATCCTGATCGATCCGACGAACCTGCAGATCGACACCGACGACCTCTATCAGCAGCCGGGCGCCATCGACAGCGCGCTGCTCAATGCCGGCAGCAAGCAGCGGGTGCTCACCTCGCGCAACGTGCTGGCGCGGGTCGTCGACAGCCTCGGCCTCGTCAACGACACCGAGTTCTACGATCCCGAGCCCGGCTTCAGCCTGTCCTCCCTCTTCGGCGGTGGCGACAAGGCCGAACCGGATCCCCGCATCGCCGCGCAGACGGCGCTCGCCAAGAAGGTCTCCAGCAAGGCCGACGACAAGTCCTACGTCACCACCCTCAGCGTATCGTCGGAGGATACCGGCAAGGCGATCCGCATCTCCGAGGCTATGGTCGAGGCGTTCAAGCAGGAACTCGCTTCCGCCGAGGCGGATGGGGCAGGGCGCACGGCCACGGCCCTCAACGACCGCCTCAACGAGCTCAAGGCCGCGGTGAAGGCCGCCGAGGAGAAGGTCGAGAGCTACAAGCGCCAGAACAACCTCACGACCAGCGCCGGCGAACTGGTCAACACCGCGACGATGACGCAGTTCAACCAGCAGGTGGTCGAGGCGCAGGCCCGCGTCATTGCCGCGCAGGCGGCTTATGACGAGCTGGTGGCGGCCGGCGCCGACGCCAACAGTTCGATGATGCAGGGCTCGCCCACGCTGGCGGCGCTGCGCGCCACGGCGGGCAGCCTCAGGCAGCAGCTCGACAGCCAGTCGATGATCTACGGTCCGCGCCATCCCTCGATCGTCCGGCTCGACACCGAACTTGCCGCCGCCAACGGCCAGATCGCGGCCGAGATCGGCCGCATCGTCGGCGGCGCGCGTGCCACGCTGGTCGAGGCGAAGGCCGCGCTCGCCGCGCTCGAAGCAAAGACCGACGAGCTCCGGTCGGACGTCTTCACCGACAACGAAGCGCTGGTCACTCTGCGCGAGCTCGAGCGCGATGCGACCACGAAGGCCACCATCTACGAGGCGTTCCTGTCGCGGGCCCGGCAGGTCACCGAGCGCGAGCAGCTCGACAGCACCAATATCCGCGTGATCTCGACGGCCGTGCCGCCGGCCGCCCGGTCGTGGCCGCCACGCACCGTCATCATGCTCGGCGCCGGCGCGGTGGGCGGGTTCCTGCTCGCCATGATGCTGGCGGTCGTGTTCGGGGCGGTGCGCGACCTGCGCCACCCGCCGCGCCGCGTCGCGGCCGCCGCGCTCGCCTGAGCGCCGTCGTGACGAGGCGCATCGTCTTCCACGTCCCCACTCTGCGCGGGGGCGGCGCCGAGCGGGTGTTCGTGCTGATGGCCAACGAGATGGCCCGGCGCGGCCACGAGGTGACGCTCCTTACCTGGAATGCCGAGGGCCCGAACGCGGCGCTCCGCAGCGACCGGGTCCGGCTCGTCGACCTCGGCATTCCCCTGCGCGGGGATGGCTTCGGCAAGCCGGCCACCTTGAAGGGTCTCGTGCGCAGCGCAGCGTTCTATCGGCGCCTCAGGCCTGACGTCGTGTTCAGCGCGCCGGAATTCGCCAATCTCGTCACGGCGCTCTCGCTGGGCCTCGCGCTCAGCCCGGCCCGGTTCTTTCCCACCTTTCACGCTGCCGCTTCCCTCAAATCCGAGGAGGCTGGCTCCCGGCTCGCGGTGATGCTGCGCGGGCTCGTCGGCAGGCGGGCGGAGCGCGCCGTCGCCGTCTCGGCGGGTGTGGGACGCGACATCGCCGCCGCCGGCATCCCTCGGGACAAGGTGGTCGTCATCCACAACCCGCTGCCTCCCATGCCGGAGGCGCCGCCGCGGGCGTATGCCTGGCAGGCCCGGCTTGCGGCCATGGGCAGTGCGCCGGTCATCGCGACGGCCGGGCGCATGGTGGCGGTCAAGGACCACGCAACGCTGCTGCGCGCTTTCGCGCGCCTCGTCGCCGATCGGCCGGCCCGCCTGGTGCTGTTCGGCGAAGGGCCGCTGCGGGCGGAACTCGAGGCGGAAAGTGCTGCACTCGGAATCGCTTCGCACGTGCTCTTTGCAGGCTACGTGAACGATCCCGCGGCGGTCTATTCGTCCGCCGATCTGTTCGTCCTCACCTCCACCAGCGAGGGATTCGGCAACGTCCTCGTCGAAGCGATGCAGGCGGGCATAACCGTCGTCTCGACGGACGCTCCGCACGGGCCGCGCGAGATCCTCGCCGGCGGGCGCTACGGCACGCTGGTGCCGGTCGGCGACATCCCCGCGCTGGCCGCGGCGATGGGTGAGGCCCTCGACCGCCCGACGCCGGCGAACCTGCTCAAGTCCCGCGCCTCCGATTTCACCGTCGAGCGTATCGGCGATCTCTACGAGGCGCTCGTCACCGGGGGCGAGGGCGCCCTGGTCGGCGTTTCGCCAACCCCGTTAACCGCACCTTAACCTGCCGCTTCGGGCCACCCGGGCGCTGTGCTAGTGCAGGGGGGCAGGCACCAAATCCGCGTTGCCTGCCAGTAATTTGGGGCTCGGCAGTGCAGAACGAGGCAGTCTACACCGGCGTTGAACGGCGGCAGAGCCGTCGCATCGTGGCGAACAATGCGGCCCTTTGCTGGGCCTTCGCCGTCGGAGAGGGTGCGCTCGCGGCGCTGTCGCTTTTCGTGCCGGCCTTCATCTATCACACGGCCTTCCTTGACGTCGCACCCGAGCAGATGTCGCTCGGCCTCTACCTGGGCTACGCGCTGCTGGTCGGCGTGCTCCATGGGGGCAGCGCCGCTTTCTCGGCCGCCCGCTTCCTCGAGCGCGAGCGGCACCCGCACCTTATCCTGACCGAAAGCGTTCTGGGCTGGACCGGCGCCTTCGCCGTGGCGCTGTTCGTTGCGTTCTTCCTCGGCATCGCCGACGAGCTGTCGCGCGTCTCGCTGATCGCCGCCTATGTGTTCGGCGTGCCCGCCCTGCTGCTTGCCCGCAGCGCGGCCTATGCCGCGATCACCGTGCGCATCCGCGCCGGGCAGCTGCAGTTCCAGAAGGTGGCGGTCGTCGGCTCGCGCGCCGACACGCTGCGCTTCCTGCTCAACGGCAACCTCTGGAAAGCCGGCTATCGCCTTGCCGGCACTCTCTATGCCGACGATGAGCTGGATGGCGACGGTCGCGTCAACCAGCCCGCTATCGTCGAGTTCGCGCAGCGCATCGTCGCGCAGGGTGCCGAGTTCATCGTCATCGTCGGCGACATCGGCGACCTCGACGCGCTCGAGCGGGTCGCCCACGACCTCAAGCGCTATGCCATCAACGTGGTCTGCGTGCCGGCCTCCGACAATGTCAGCTTCAAGTTCCTCGACATCGTGCCGATCGGGCCGAACAACGCCCTGCGCTTCCTCAAGAAGCCGATGGGCGAAGGCTCGGTTCTGCTCAAGCGCATGCTCGACGTGGCCGGCGCCGGCCTCGGGCTGCTGCTGCTCGCGCCCATCCTTGCGACCGTGGCGGTGCTGATCAGGCTCGACAGTCCCGGGCCGGTGATCTTCCGGCAGGAGCGGCGCGGCTTTAACGGCGAGACCTTCCACATCTGGAAGTTCCGCTCGATGCGCGTCACCGAAAGCGGGCGCAGCATGGTCCAGGTCCGTGGCGGCGACGACGCGCGCATCACGCGGATCGGCCGGTTCATCCGCCGCACCTCCATCGACGAGCTGCCGCAGCTGTTCAACGTCCTGCGCGGCGAGATGAGCCTTGTCGGCCCGCGTCCGCATGCTCTCGTCCACGACGACGAGCTGAGCGAGCAGCTCGCCAGCTACGCCCACCGCCAGCGCATCAAGCCGGGCATTACCGGCTGGGCGCAGGTCAACGGCTATCGCGGCGAGACCTCGACCTTCGAGCAGATCGAGGGACGCACCCAGCACGACCTGTTCTACATCGACAACTGGTCGATATTCCTCGATTGCTGGATCATCGTTCTGACGGTTTTCTCGGCCAAGACACGGCGGAACGCCGTCTGACTGGAACGACTTTGCCCCATCGCCTGCTTCGCATCCTCGCCTGGCTGTTGCTGGCAGCCATCGCCTTCGCCACCCTCTCGCCCATCGGCCTGCGGCCGGACAGCGGCTTTTCGCCCAACTACGAGCGCTTCGCGGCCTTCGCGGCTGTGGGCATGATGTTCGTCCTCGCCTATCCGCGCCATATCTGGCTGGTGCTGGCGCTGGTCCTCGGAGCCGCGGTCGGCTTCGAGCTGCTGCAGTTCCTGATGGTGGGACGGCACGGGCGGCTGTGGGACCTTGCAGTCAAGCTGCTGGGCGGGGGTACCGGCATTCTGGGCGGCATCGTCGCCGCATGGCTGTGGCGGCGGCTGGCCGGGCCTGCCGCCATCCGGTGAGCGGCGCTCACTCGCCTTCCGGTTCGTCCTTCAGCCACTCATCGAACCGCCGCTCCCGCCGGTGCTGGTCCAGCGCCCGCAGGTAGTATTCCTCGTGCCGGCCATTGGGGCGGCCATCCTGTTCCCACAGGAAATACGCCGTCTTGCGCACGGCTTCGCGGAAGGCCTCGTCTTCCGGGGCGGAAGGAATCTCTTGGCTCATCGTCGCTCCCTTGCTCAGGCGTCCGGGCAACGCGAGGACGGGGTCCGTGGTTGCATGCTTGCAACACCTTGCCGCAGGCTTGCCAGACTAAGACGAAAGGCGGTCTTCGCGAAGGCTCATCTGTCTTGAACCAAACGCGAAACAGGGCGATGGAAGTATTATTCCTACCGTTATCGGGGTCGAGTCTGTCAGCCGGAGGAGGCTGCACAGACCCGCGAAACTTCAATGTCCGGATCCGCAAAATTGAGCTCGAACGCTCCGCCCAACGCCTATGCGCCTGGCGATGCAATGTCACATGTCGTCGCCGCACAGCAGGGGAAGGGGCTGAGTACGCTGTGGCGTATCTTGGTGCTGACCTGGCGTCATCCCTGGATGGTGATCATCACCATCGCATCGTGCATCATTTCTTGCGCACTGCAGCTGTGGACTCCGCTGCTGCTCGGGCAGGCGGTGGATCGGGCCGAGGGCGTGCTCGATGGCGGCGTCGGCGCGAGCGAGGCGCTTTGGTCGATCGCCATCCTGATGCTGGTCGTGTCGGTCCTGCGCGGCGTGTTCACGATGTCGATGAACTATTTCGGCGAAGCCGTCGGCCACCACACGGCCTACGAGCTGCGCCTTGCCGTCTACGAAAAGATCCAGCGTCTCAGCTTCTCCTACCACGACAAGGTCCACACCGGTGACCTGATCACCGTCGGCATGCTCGATCTCGAGGGCGTGCGCCTGTTCTTCGCCACCGGCCTGCTGCGCGTCGTGCTGCTCGGCATCCTCATCGGCGTCGGCGCCTACATGCTGATCTCCACCGACTGGATCCTCGGCCTGCTGGCGCTCAGCTTCGCGCCGTTCGTGGCGTGGAATTCCTCGGTCACGCAGCTCAAGCTCCGCGCCACCTGGCTGGTGCTGCAGGAGCGGCTGCAGGACCTCAGCCGCGTCATGGAAGAAAACCTCGGCGGCATCCGCGTCGTCCGTGCCTTCGCCGGCGCGCGGCACGAGATGAAGAAGTACAACGAGGCCTCCGACGCGGCGCTCGAGCTGGCGCACGAGCGCGTCAACCTGCGCGTCAACTCGACCTCGCAGATGAATGTCAGCTTCTTCGTCTCGATGGGGCTCGTGCTCTGGTACGGCGGCGTGCGCGTCGCGGAGGGCCAGATGACCGTCGGTACGCTCGCGGCCTTCCTCACCTTCATGACCATCCTGCAGATGCCGGTCCGCCAGCTCGGCCTGCTCGTCAACTCCTTCGCCCGCGCCTCGACCTGCGGCAACCGCCTCTTTGCCTTCCTCGACCTCGACATCGAGATCAAGGACGAGCCGGGTGCCCAGCCGCTGAAGCTCGCCGAAGGCACGCTCAAGTTCGACAATGTCGACTTCGCCTATCCCTCCGCCCCGTTCCGCCCGGTGCTGACCGGTGTGTCCTTCGAGGCGAGGAAAGGCGAGACGATCGGTATCGTCGGCCGTCCGGGCTCGGGCAAGTCGACCATCGCGCACCTGATCCCGCGCTTTTACGACGTTACCGGCGGCCGCGTGACCATCGACGGGCAGGACGTCCGCTCACTCACCCTCGCCAGCCTCCGGCAGTCGGTGGCGGTGGTGCAGCAGGACATCTTCCTGTTCACGACCAATATCGAGAACAACATCGCCTATGGCGACCCGTGGGCCAAGGAGACCCGCATCGCGCGCGCCTCCGAGTTCGCGCAGCTCCACAACTACATCATCGGGCTGCCGACGGGTTACGAGACCATCGTGGGCGAGCGCGGCGTGTCACTCTCGGGCGGCCAGCGCCAGCGCCTCAACATCGCCCGTTCACTGATGCTGCGGCCCGCCGTGATGGTGTTCGACGACTCGACCGCCGCGGTCGACGCCGGCACCGAGCAGCGCATCCGCACCGCCATGAAGCGGTTCGCCAAGGACCGCGTCACCATCATCATCTCGCACCGGCTCAGCTCGCTGATGCACGCCGACCAGATCCTCTTCGTCGACGAAGGCAGGATCGTCGAGCGCGGCACGCACGAGGAACTGCTCGCGCTCGGCGGGCGCTACCGGGCCCTTTACGACCTCCAGGTGAAGCCTGGCGACGACCATCTGGAGGCTGCCGAATGACCGAGGCAACGCTCAACACCGAAGACGACAGCGAAGATCGCAATCGCCGCCCGCCCCGCGCGGTGGTCGGCTCCAGCCTCGATCGCGAGGAAGAGGTCTTCGGCAAGGCCTATGATCCCAAGATCGTGCGCCGCATCTGGGCCTTCGTGAAGCCCTACCGCAAGCAGATCTACCTGTCGGTCGCGGCGGTGCTTGTCTTCACGCTCACCCAGCTCGCGTTCCCGCTGGTCATCCGCTACGCCATCGACAACGGCATGGCGCGGGGCGGCGGAGGCCAAGAGGTGCTGCTCTGGTGCATCGCCGGGTTCGCCGGCCTCATCGCCATCAACTACGTCGCTTCCTGGGTGCAGGAAACGGTCGTCGGCAGGGCGGCCGAGAACGTGCTGTTCGACATGCGCCGCGCCATGTTCGCCCACCTGCAGCGCGTGTCGCTGAGCTGGATGGACAAGACCGAGGTCGGGCGGCTCATGTCGCGCCTGATGGGCGACGTGAATTCCATGCAGGAATTCCTTGAAACCTCGGTGCTTTCGGTCGGCGACCTGGTGCTGCTGTTCGGCATCATCGGCGTGCTGCTGTGGCTCGATCCGGTGCTGGGCGTGCTCACCATGGCCACCATGCCGGTGCTGTTCATCGTGCGCCTGTTCTGGCTGCCTCCGGCCAAGGTCAGCTTCATGGCCGCGCACCACACCAACTCCGCGGCCAACGGTGCCCTCGCCGAGGGCATCAACGGCGTGCGCACCGTGCAGAGCCTGCATCGCCAGCAGGTCAACTTCGACCTCTACGAGGAAAAGGCGGGCGCCAACCTGCGCTCGCACCTGCGCGCCGCCAAGTTCGCCCAGGTCATGGTGCCGATCGTCGACACCCTGACCGGCATCTCGATGGCCTGCGTCATCGTCGTCGGCGGCCAGATGGTGCTCGGCCGCCAGCTCGACGTCGGCGTGATGGTGGCGTTCCTGTTCTACATCCAGCGCTTCTTCGACCCGATTCGCTCGCTCACCATGCAGTACTCGGTGTTCCAGCGCGCCATGAGCTCGGGCACCCGCATCGTCGAGGTTCTCGACGTGCCGGTGAACATCGAGGACAAGCCGAACGCCGTGCCGCTGACCCGCGACA
>JAEYZJ010000107.1 GCA_023430705.1 Pseudomonadota bacterium
GGTTATGGTGTCGGCGTCCCCCGACACAGATCGCAGGAAGGCAGATTTCGGGCGGAACCGTGGCAGTATTCATCACGGGATCGAGAGGTGTTCGTACAGGTTCGCACCCATCGACCTCTACCCGCCCTGCTACGTCGCGGCCCCTCCCGAAAACGAGGGGTCTCCGGCCGGCAGTCGGTGCCTGGCGCCGTTCAACCTTGACCTCGCCTCCCTGCGATGCTGCTGTGGTTCATCCGAGCATTGGGAGCTGCTTGATGCCCACCGCCTCCTGCCTCTGCGGCGACGTGCGGATTTCCACCGCCGCCGCGCCTTATCGGGTCGGACTCTGTCACTGCCTCGATTGTCGCAAGCATTCAGGGGCGCTGTTCAGCGCCTTCGCGATCTTTCCTGCCGAGGCGGTGCGCATCGATGGGGAGACGCGCGAGTTCGGGGGACGTCGGTTCTGTCCACGCTGCGGTTCGACGCTCTACTCGACGTCTGGGGACGAAGTGGAGGTCCATCTGGGGGCGTTCGATGCGCCCGACCAGTTTGCTCCAACATACGAGCTATGGACCGTGCGGCGGGAGGCCTGGCTGCCGGCCTTCCCGCTGCGGCACAGCTACGCGCACGACCGCGAGGGCCCCGGGCGAACCGAGGAGTAGCCGGCCCGACTTCCGTACCATCGGTACACTTGATCGACACGTCAGGTCCGCGCATATGCCGTGCCTTCTTCGTGGGGGGCGCCCGCAAGGAGACGGACGATGCCCATTCGTCCCGCAATGGACCTGACCGCCGAACTCGTGGCGCTGGTCGAGCGCACTGAACCAGATCCGGGTCCCCTGCCCGGCTCCCGCGAGCCGACCGAGGCCGAACTCCGATCGGTCGCGGCTGAACTGCTGGCAGCCCGTCCTGACGGACCGCTGTGGCTCTTCGCCTATGGATCGCTGATCTGGAAGCCGGAACTCGACCATCTCGACGCGCGTCCGGCCCGGGCGCATGGCTGGCACCGCCGGTTCTGCATGAAGCTGACGCGCTGGCGCGGCACCCACGAGAATCCCGGCCTGATGATGGCACTCGACCGGGGCGGTTCGTGTGCGGGGATTGCCTACCGCCTCCCCAAGGTCGACGAGATGGGGCAACTGCTGAAGCTACTGGCACGCGAGACCGACGATGCCAACCCCACCAACGTGCCGCGCTGGCTCGATGTCGCAACGCCGGCTGGGCCGTTGCGGGCCCTCGGCTTCGTCGCCTCGCCCCGCGGCGCCAACTACGCCGGGCGTCTGCCGCACCGACTGGTTGCCCGCACTCTGGCCCGAGCCGCCGGGCACTGGGGCTCTGGCGCGCAATACCTCTACAACACGGTGTCCCGCCTCGACGAACATGGCATCCGCGACCGCAACCTGTGGTCGCTGCAGGCGCTCGTCGCCGCCGAAATCCGGACCCTCGCGCTCCCGCTCGCAGCCTGAGGCTAAAGATCGGGCTCCCGCGGGGCCCGGCCCACCACCATCGTCACCGCGACCTCGTCGTCGACAGTGACGCCGAGGCGCTGCCGGACCGAAGCCTTGAGCGGCAGCACGTATGTGCCGTCACGCGGAAACAGCGAGGTCGTGAAGCGCACGGCGCCGATGGTCGCCTCGACCGGTATCACTCCCCAACCATAGGTGACTGCCTTGCGGATTCGGCTGATCTCGCCCCCCGGCCCATCAGGGATGCGGGCGTAGAAGTACGGTGCCGGTCCGCGCCAGTAGATCACCGTCGCCGTGAACTCGAGCTCCATGCCGGGTCTCCATGGCCGGGCCGGATGGTGGTTCCGCCGCAAGAACAGGTCAAGCAGGGCACCCCACTCCTCACCCAGGCTTATAGTGAAGCGTTGACTTAAGCATGAACGACGATTAAGGCTTCGCTTAAGCGATTTAGTTACGCCCGCGTGTCGATTCCCTCGAGTCTCGTACGTCTAGATCGCACAATGCTGCTGAGGAGCTTCGGGAATGGGAAATCGCTACGGGTGGGTGGTCGTGGCCGCTGGCGCCGTCATCACCTGCATCGCCATGGGCACGATGTTCGCGCTGCCCGTCTACCTGCAACCGATTGCCGAGGAAACCGGCTGGACGCGCGCTGGCATCTCGAGCGCGATGACCATCGGCTTCATCGTGATGGGCATTGCCGGCTTCGGCTGGGGCACGCTGAGCGATCGGATCGGGGCCAGGCCGGTGGTCCTGGTCGCCTGCGTCATGCTGGTGGCAGGCCTCGTGATCGCGAGCCAGGCCACCGACCTGCTTGTCTTCCAATTCGCCTATGGCGGCCTTGTCGGCGCCTCGGGTGGCGCCTTCTTTGCTCCCATCATCTCCGCCACGCTGGGCTGGTTCGACAAGAACCGCAGCCTCGCGGTGTCGCTGGTCTCGGTCGGCGGCGGCATCGCGCCGATGACGCTGAGCCCGCTCGCCGGCTTCCTCATCGAAGGGATCGGCTGGCGCGCCTCGATGTTCTGGATCTCCCTGGCCGCCATCGTCGTGCTGCTGCCGGCCGCGATGCTGATCCGAAGTGCGCCGGGCGTCGCCGAAGCTCCGGCGCCTACCCAGGCGTCAGGAGCCGCGCCCGCGCGGCGGGACTGGGGCTTCTCGGTCCTCCGCACGCCGCAGTTCATCGTTCTCGCCGTGACGTTCTTTCTCTGCTGCGGCGCCCACTCGGGCCCGATCTTCCACACCGTGAGTTACGCCATGATCTGCGGTGCATCGCTGACGGCGGCGACCGGCATCTACGCCATCGAGGGTGTCGCCGGGCTGTTCGGGCGCGTGCTCTTCGGCACGCTTGCCGACCGGATCGGCGTGCGCAAAGTGATCGTCGCGGGGCTCGCGCTGCAGGCCGCGGGCATCTACGCCTACATCTACATGAGCGACATCAGCCAGTTCTATGTCCTCGCCTCGGTGCTTGGTCTCGTCTATGGCGGGGTGATGCCGCTCTATTCCGTGCTGGCGCGCGAGTACTTCCCCCCTCGCCTGCTCGGCACCGTGCTGGGCGCGGCCACGATGACCTCCTCGATCGGCATGGCCTTCGGCCCATTGGGCGGCGGCTGGCTCTACGACACCTTCGGCAGCTACCACTGGCTCTACATCGCCTCGGCCGCGGTCGGGCTTGCGGCGGCCGCCATGGCCCTCGCCTTCCCTCCGGCCAAGCGCGACGAGAACCAGCAACCGGGACAGTTGCAGCCCGCCTGATCCGTAAGGCTCCCGGTGCCATCGCTCCGGGAGCCACCTGCGGTATCGGGCCTGTGCCTGTCGACCATCGGTGTCCCCTGGACTGGCACAGGCCAGCCATCCACCGAATGCCGTAGCGCACCCCGGGCAAAAAGAGTACCGCGGGGGAAACGGCTCCGGAACACAGGCGAACCCATGAAAAAGATCGGCTTCCTTTCGTTCGGGCACTGGACGCCCTCGCCGCACTCGCAGACGCGGTCTGCCGCGGACACCCTGCTGCAGTCGATCGAACTCGCTGAGGCCGCCGAGGAGATCGGGGCGGACGGCGCCTACTTCCGCGTCCACCACTTCGCCCGCCAGCTCGGCTCCCCCTTCCCGCTGCTCGCGGCGGTCGGCGCGCGGACGAGCCGCATCGAGATCGGCACCGCCGTGATCGACATGCGCTACGAGAATCCGCTGTACATGGCCGAGGACGCCGGTGCCGCCGACCTCATCGCCGGCGGTCGGCTGCAGCTGGGCATCAGCCGCGGCTCGCCCGAGCAGGTCATCGATGGCTGGCGCCACTTCGGCTATGCCCCGGCCGAGGGCGAGACGGACGCCGACATGGCGCGCCGGCATGCCGAGGTCTTCCTCGACGTGATCCAGGGGAAGGGCTTCGCCCAGCCCAACCCGCGCCCGATGTTCCCCAATCCGCCGGGCCTGCTGCGCATCGAACCCTACTCGCAGGGCCTGCGCGAGCGTATCTGGTGGGGCGCGGCGACGACGCCGACCGCCGAATGGGCCGGCCGGCTGGGCGTCAACCTCCAGAGCTCGACCCTCGTCATGGCCGAGTCCGAGAAGCCGTTCCACATCCAGCAGGCCGAGCAGATCGCCGCCTATCGCCGGGCCTGGAGCGAGGCCGGACACGAACGCACGCCCCGAGTATCGGTGAGCCGCAGCATCTTCGCGATCACCAACGATCTCGACCGCACCTATTTCGGCGGCTCCGCCGACAGCCAGGATCACTTCGGCTATATCGAACCGGGCAAGCAGGCTGTGTTCGGCCGCAGCTATGCCGCCGAGCCCGAGGAACTGGTGAGGCAGCTGGCCGAGGACGAGGCGATCAAGGCGGCCGATACGCTGCTGCTCACCGTCCCCAACCAGCTCGGCGTCGAGTACAATGCCCACGTCATCGAGAACATCGTCAAGCACGTCGCCCCGGCGCTCGGGTGGCGCTGACCCCTGACGTGCCGTTCGACGGGAGCATGGGCACCGGCTAGGCTGGACGCATGTGCAACACCTACGAGCAGTTGGTGAGCTACGCCCAGTACCGCGACGCCATCCGCGCCGCGGGACTGACGACACCTTCGGTCGAGAAGGAAGCCGACCTGCCGCGCCCCGGCGACATACGGATCGGTGACATGGGCCCGGTGTTGCGCGCCGCAGGCAATGGCGCAGAACTGATCCTGATGCGCTTCGGCTGGCCCGCCCCGCGCTCCAAGGCGCCGCCGGTCTTCAACTTCCGCTCGGACAACCGGCACTTCGCCGACTCGCGCCGCTGCGTGATCGTGATGTCGGGGTTTTTCGAGTTTACCGGCAGCAAGTCACCCAAGACCAAGCATCGCTTCCGGCTCAAGGACTCTACGGTGATGGGAATCGCCGGCCTCTGGAGCGAGGCCGAGGACGGTGCCCTGAGCTTTGCCATGCTCACTACCGAACCCGGTCCGGACATCG
>JAEYZJ010000177.1 GCA_023430705.1 Pseudomonadota bacterium
GTCGCCTACAACGACCGCATCCGCGAGCTCAAGAACCTGCCCAGCCACGAGCCCGTCGCCGGCGACCGGCTCGTGTGCCTGCGGAACAATCCGGTCAAGAAGCTGCTGAACGGCCAGATCTGGACTGCCGCCGAGGTCAAGAAGCGCTCCAACGCGCGCTACTCCATGACCCTCGATCCCGACGAGCCGACGGGCGCCAAGGCCAGCCAGGCCAAGGTCGTGACCCACGCGGCCTTCTTTTCGGGGGAGGAGGACAAGCTCAGCTGGCCCGAGCGCCGCCAGTACGACGAGTTCACCTTCGGCTACTGCCTCACCGTCCACAAGGCGCAGGGTAGCCAGTGGGACAATGTCTACCTCTTCGACGAGAGCTACGTCTTCCGCGAGGACCGCGCCCGCTGGCTCTATACCGCCGTCACCCGCGCCTCCGAACGGATCACCGTGGTGAGCTAGCCTCGCGGGCCCGGCCTGCACCAGTGGATCGCTCACGGGGGCAGTTCGGGGCGCCAGGCTCCTGCCGTGCGCTTCCCACTTTCGCGCCGCGCCGCCCGGGGCTACGGTCCGCCTCGAAATCATGCGGAGGACACAATGGACTACAGGCTGCTTGGCCGCTCCGGGCTGAAGGTATCGTCGCTCTCGATCGGCACGGCGACGTTCGGCGGGGACGGGCTGTGGGGGGACACCGATCTCAGGGAGGCGCAGCGCCAGATCGATCTCTGCCTCGATCACGGCGTCAACCTGATCGACACCGCCAATGTCTATTCGGGCAGCGTGTCCGAAACCATCATCGGCGAGGCGCTGGCCGATGGTCGCCGCGACCGCGTGCTGGTCGCGACCAAGGTGCGCTTTCCGCGCGGCAACGGCCCCAACGACCGGGGCCTCAGCCGCTGGCACATCATCCGCGAGGCCGAGGCCTCGCTGAAGCGGTTGCGGACCGACGTCATCGACCTCTACCAGGTGCACGAGTGGGACGGCCAGACCCCGCTCGAGGAGACGCTCGAGGCGCTCGATTCGCTCATCCGGTCGGGCAAGGTCCGCTATATCGGGTGTTCCAACTACTCGGCCTGGCACCTGATGAAGGCGCTCGCCACCTCCGATGCACGTGGCTACCAGCGCTTCGTCTCCCAGCAGATCCACTACACGCTGCATTCGCGCGAGGCCGAGTACGAACTCATCCCGGCCGGCATCGACCAGGGCGTCTCCCTGCTGATCTGGTCGCCGCTCGCCGGCGGCTGGCTCTCGGGCAAGTATACCCGCGACAGCAAGCCGACCGACGGCCGCCAGGTGCGCGGCTTCAAGGAGCCGCCGATCTACGATCCCGAGCACCTGTGGAAGATCGTCGACGTGCTCAACGCGGTGGCTGGCGAGCTGGGCGTGTCGGGCGCGCAGGTGGCGCTCGCCTGGCTGCTGCAACGGCCGCTCGTCGCCTCCGTCATCATCGGCGGGCGCAACTTCGCGCAGTTCGAGGACAACCTGAAGGCCGCCGAACTCAGGCTGAGCCCGGACCAGGTGGCCCGCCTCGACAAGGTCAGCCAGCCCGACCTGATCTACCCCTACTGGCACCAGAGCTTCACCGCCAGGGACCGTCTCGGTGAAGCAGACCTCGCCCTGCACAGGCCCTATCTCGGCTAGCCCGGCCCGGCGGCGGGCGGCCCCGGGGCGGCCGGCCGTTATCCTGAATGATCCGCTCAAGTTTACTTGACGAAGTTTAGAACTGTTATAATCTATGGCTGCTTGACGAGCGCGATTCAGGCCGTTCCAGCGAACGGGGCGCTCTCACGAGCCAGGGCGGAGCAGCATTCCGCCTGCCGGAGCCAACGATGCGACTGACACGTCAATCCAACTACGCCATCCGCACCCTGATCTACTGCGCGGTCAACGACCCCGGTCTCAGCCGCGTGGCCGACATCGCGAGGGCGCACGGCATCTCGGAACTCTTCCTCTTCAAGCTGATCAAGCCGCTGGTCGAGAACGGCCTGCTCGAGACCGTGCGCGGCCGACGCGGCGGCATCAGGCTCGGCCGCCCGGCCGAGGAGATCACCCTGCTCGACACCGTCCGGCTGACCGAGGAGAGCTTCTCGATGGCCGAGTGCTTCGACGACGGGGACTCCGCCTGTCCGCTCGCCGACAGCTGCGACGTCAATGCGGCGCTGCGCGAGGCGCTGGGTTCCTTCTTCAACGTGCTGGAGAGCCGCACCATCGCCGATCTCGCCAGCAAGCGCCGCTCGCTGCGCCAGCGCCTCGGTCTCAGCTACGAGGAAATGGAGCCGGTGCTCGTCGCCCAGGCGGCGCACTGAGCTTCCGGCGAACCGCGCTTTCAGGGAAGGCGGATGCCGGACTGACTCCACAAGTCCGCCATCCGCCCCCGTCGCCGCACGCATCCCGACCCGGAGGGACGCTTTCAACCGGTGCGGCGAAACGCTGGAACCCGAACCAACCGGACGCGGCCAGGAACCTGCGGGGGGCGGGTTCGGCTCCTGGCCGCGTACCGACGTTTCGTGAAGCACACGGCTTCACCTGACATCGCCCTTGTACGCCCCCGCGCTTGAACGCCGGCTGACGCCCCCTTTCAGCGGCGGTTCACGCCGGCGGCGCCGCGTGCCGAATCGGCCGCGTTGATCTCGTCGCCCCGGCATGCTCTATGCCGCCGACCCCAGAATTCGGACAGTTGCCCATGGCCGCCGCGCCCATCCTTTCCCTGCAGGACATCCGCCTTCGCCTCGGCTCGACCGAACTGCTAGAGGGTGCGGAGCTGTCACTGCTGCCGGGCGAGAAGGTCGCCCTGGTCGGCCGCAACGGCTCGGGCAAGTCGACGCTGCTGAAGATCGCCGCCGGCGAGATCGAGCCCGACGGCGGCCGCCGCTTCCTGCAGCCGGGCGCCACCATCCGCTACCTGCCGCAGGAGCCCGACCTCAGCGCCTATCCGGACGTGCTGAGCTATGTCGAGGCGGGCATGGAGGCCGGCGACGACCACTATCGCGCCACCTACCTGCTCAACCACCTGGGGCTGGCCGGCACCGAAGAGCCCGCCCGCCTTTCGGGCGGCGAGGCGCGCCGGGCGGCGCTGGCCCGGGTGCTCGCGCCCGAGCCCGACATCATCCTCCTCGACGAGCCGACCAACCACCTCGACCTGCCCGCCATCGAGTGGCTCGAGCAGGAGCTGGCCTCGATCCGCTCGGCGCTGGTCATCATCAGCCACGACCGGCGCTTCCTCGCCGACCTCACGCGCGCCACCGTCTGGCTCGATCGCGGCACGACGCGCCGTCTCGACCGCGGCTTCGGCGGCTTCGAGGAATGGCGCGACCAGGTGCTCGAGGAAGAGGAGACGGCCCGCCACAAGCTCGACCGCCAGATCGTGCGCGAGGAACACTGGCTGACCTACGGCGTCACCGCCCGCCGCAAGCGCAACGTGCGCCGTCTCTCGGGCCTGCACGAGCTGCGCCAGCAACGCCGCGACCTCAAGCGCTCGGTCGGCGACGTGAAGATCTCGGTGGCCGAAGGCGAGACCTCGGGCAAGCTCGTGGTCGAGGCGAGGGACATCTCCAAGTCCTACGGCGAGCGCGTCATCGTCCGCGACTTCACCACCCGCATCATCCGCGGCGATCGCGTCGGCATCATCGGGCCGAACGGCGCCGGCAAGACGACGCTGATCAAGCTGCTGACCGGAGAGCTCGCCCCCGACAGCGGCACCGTCCGCCTCGGCGCCAACCTCGAGCTCGCGAGCCTCGACCAGCGCCGCGCCTCGCTCGACGCCGACATGACGCTGAAGGAAGCGGTGACCGGCGGCGGTTCGGACACGCTGGTGATCAACGGCCAGCCCAAGCACTTCATGGGCTACCTCAAGGACTTCCTGTTCAGCCCCGAGCAGGCCGGCACGGTGGTGTCCAGGCTCTCGGGCGGCGAGCGCGGCCGGCTGGTGCTGGCCCGCGTGCTGGCGCTCCCCTCCAACGTGCTGGTGCTGGACGAACCCACCAACGACCTCGACCTCGAGACCCTCGACCTGCTGCAGGAAATGCTGGGCGACTATCCCGGCACCGTGATCGTGGTTAGCCACGACCGCGACTTCCTCGACCGGGTCGCGACCTCGGTGATCGTCGCGGATGGCGACGGTGTCTGGACCGAGTATCCGGGCGGCTATTCCGACATGGTCACCCAGCGCGGCTACGGCGTCACCAAGCCCGAGGCGGCGACGCGGACGAAGGCGGAAC
>JAEYZJ010000287.1 GCA_023430705.1 Pseudomonadota bacterium
AACGACGGCTGCAAACGCCTCCGCAGCGATGATCGAGGCGGCGAGGCCGCCCTTCATGTCACAGGTGCCACGACCGTAGATCCTGCCGTCCCTGAGCTCGCCACCGAACGGATCGAACGTCCAGCCGCGGCCCACTTCGACGACGTCGTGGTGCGAGTTGAAATGCACCGTCTCGCCGGAGCGAGGTCCCTCGCGCCGCGCCACCACATTCCACCGCGGATACCGGTCGCTGTCACCCGGCTTGCCTTCGGCCCTAATCAGTTCAACAGCATAGCCGCTCTTTTTCAGGTGACGCTCAAGGTATTCGCAGATCTCGAGATAGCAGTCGCCCGGCGGATTGATCGTGGGAATCCGGGTCAGATCCTGGGTCAGGGCGACGAGGTCGTCACGGCGGGAGTCGATTTCGGCAGCTAGTCGCGACTTCACGTCAGTCCCGGCGGTAACGGTGGTAATCATGGCGCGGCAGGTTGTTGCGGCCGTGCGCACCTGTCAATGCATGTCCTGGCGACGGTCTCACCGTCCTGACTTGGCACGCAGCCGGGGTCGCGCAAGATTGCCGGGCCATTGACTCAGGATTCGCCGATGTCCCTCGCCGCCCGCCACCCCGGTTCAGCCGGCATCCTCTACGTCATGGCGCTCGACAACGAATATGGCCCGCATCTCCGGTCGCGCATCAACCCGCTGATGACGGGCGTTGGACCGGTGGAGGCAGCGATGGTGGTGACGCACGCTCTCGCACGGCTGGAGCACCAAGGCAGGCTTCCTGCCCTCGTCGTTTCGCTGGGCTCGGCAGGATCTGCCCGGATCGAACAGACAGGGGTCTATCAGGCGACATCGGTGAGCTATCGGGACATGGATGCGTCGGCGCTCGGCTTCGCGCCGGGCATCACGCCGCTTCTCGACCAGCCCGCCGTCATTCCGCTCGGACCGTTCGTGCCAGGAGTTGCCCGCGCGACGCTATCGACCGGCGCCAATGTGGTCTCCGGCCTCGCATATGGCAGCATCGAAGCAGAGATGGTGGACATGGAGACCTATGCTGTCCTGCGCGCCTGCCAGCGGTTCCGGGGCCCCCTGGTGGCGCTGCGCGGCATCTCGGACGGCGACGGGGAACTCGGTCATCTCGACGACTGGAAGCGCTACCTGCACATCGTCGACGAGAAGCTGGCGCACGCCGTCGACCTGCTCGAGGCCGCAATCGCCAAGGGCACGCTGGCGTAGTCAGCCGTCCTTGCCATTGCGGCGGCTACGGCGCCATCCGGTCCACTTCCGCTGCACCCAGAAGCTCAGCCGGTTCAGCGGGCCTTGCAGGAACGGCAGGTCGATGGCGATCAGGAACAGCCCGAGCGGCAACATCCACGCGCCCAGCACGGGCAGGAAGCTGAAGATGCCGCCGAGGATGAGCAGCACGCCCAGCGGAATCCGCACGAGCCGCGATGATGGCCGGCGGATCCAGCTCAGGAACCCGTTGGTGGCGGGCACGGCCCGGCCGATGCGGTCGAACTGCCGGTGGAGCCTCGCTTCTTCCTTGGTCATTGCCGCTCCTGTACTACGTTCCTGCGCATTTCGGGGATCGGTCCCCCGGGTTCAACCCCCGCCGCCCACAGCTGGGGCCTTGAAATCGCGTCCTCGCCTCACGGTAACGTCGCCAGAACGGCGCCCTTCGACATGGGGCGCGAACAGCGCTACAGTGACGCTACGACGCAGAGGCGGTTACCGCCCGGCGTTACGACGCCCCGCGGCGACTTTCAGCCTCCCGATCGGAAGGAGGATGGAATGGGCAGCTTTCACGTGCTTACGAATGCAGGGGAACGCCTCGACATGCCGCAGGTCCGTACCATCGGGCTCGCGGACCTTGTGGACGCGTTGCGGCGCGGCTGGCAGGACTTCTGGGAGCGGCCATCGCATCTCGCCTTTCTCGGCCTGATCTATCCGCTCTGCGGCGCGATACTCGCCGTCTGGACGTCGGGCAACAACTCCTGGCCACTGCTCTTCCCACTCGTCTCGGGCTTTGCCCTGGTGGGTCCGTTCCTCGCGTTGCCGATCTACGAGATGAGCAGACGCGAGGAGCTGGGGCTCGACACGCACTGGCGGGCGGCCTTCGATGTCTTCCGCACCCCCGCCTTTGCCTCGATCGCCGCACTTGGCGTGATGATGCTGATTGCCTTCACCGTCTGGCTGATGGTGGCCCAGTTCATCTACGAGGCGCATTTCGGTCCCGGCTCGCCCCCGACCTTCGCGGCCTTCCTCAACGAGGTGGTCAGCTCGCCACAGGGCAGCTCACTGATGATCTGGGGCAACCTCATCGGCTTCCTGTTTGCGGCCGGCATCCTCGCCAGCATGGTGGTATCCATCCCCCTGCTTCTGGACCGGGACGTGGGCGCCGCGGTCGCGGTGATCACCTCCCTGCGCGTCACGCTGAAGAACCCCGTCACCATCGCGATCTGGGGGCTGATGGTCGCGGCGCTGCTGGTACTGGGGGCCATCCCACTCCTCGTCGGTCTCGCCATTGTGGTGCCCGTCCTCGGTCATGCAACCTGGCACCTTTATCGCAAGGCGATAGTGCCGTTGGACGGTACGCCTTCGTTAACAGCTCGTTAACAAACTCGGTGCAACCTGAGCGGGCTTAAGTAGAGGGCAGGACATTGTCACCGGCCGGTGACCCTGCCCTCGACCAGTATTCGGAACCCCTGAAATCCCCGGCGCGTTAGGTTCTCCGCAACATCGGAGGATCACCCCATGGCCCATTCCCGCGGTTTCGACCTGTCCCGTATCACCGATGACGCGCAGGACCGGTTTGGCCGGCAGTTCGCAGGGCTGGCTCGCGACATGCGGCACTTCTCCGACAGCCTCTCGCGCTACGCCGACAATACCCGCCACGACATCGGCCACGTCGCCCACGACTTCGTGGACGAAGCGTGGGAACAGGGGCGCGTGGCGGCCCACGCCCTCGGCAAGCAGGCCCGCAAGGCCGGCCGGGCGGTACGCCGCGACCCGGTTCCCGCCGCGGTCGCACTGATCGGGCTTGCCTGCCTCGTCAGCCTCGTCGCCACCTCGACCCATCGGCGCTGACATCCTCAACGCAGTCTTAACTTCGGTGCGCGCATTCTAGGGAGCGCGGGCGGCGTCAGCCCGGCTCCCTGGTTGTATCTGCGTACTGGAGTCATCGTTGGCCGGATCCCTCAAGCTGCTGCTTGCGGCACCGTTGCTCGTGAGCCTGGCAGGCTGCGCTACCTTCTCCCCGTTTGGCCTCTCGTCGCGCGACTGCCTGGCGCGCGCGATGTACTTCGAGTCGAACCGCTCGAGCGAGGACGGCATGCTCGCCGTCGGCACGGTGGTGATGAACCGCGTCGCGGACAAGAAGTACCCGCAGTCGGTCTGCGGCGTGGTGGGCCAGAAGAACCAGTTCGCGCCCGGCGTCCTGAGCAAGCCCATGAGAGAGAAGCGCTCGGCCGCGCTCGCCTATTCGGTCGCCGATCGCGTGCTGCGCGGCGACCGGCATCCGACGCTGGGCACCAACGTCAAGCACTTCCACACGGCCGGACACCGCTTCACGTACAACAACATGTACTATGTGCTCGAAGCGGGCGGGAACAACTTCTACGAGAAGCTGAAGGCCGGAACCTTCAGCAACGATCCGTTTGCCGCACTCGCCTACTGGTGACCGTCAGACAGCCGGTATCGGGGGGATCGGCGGCGGCGGAGCGCCGAGGCCGAAGAAGCTGATGACCACCCCGATCGCCCAGGTGATGAGCACCCAGTAGATGGCCGCGACGACGATCGTCGAGACGATGCCGACCAGCACGCCGATGACGATCCAGATGCCGTCGCGCTCGAGCAGACCGAGCGCGATGATGCAGATCGCGACCGAGGGAGCCATGTTGGCACCGGGGATCGGCAGCAGCACCATCAGCGACATGAAGAAGGCGATGAAGCCGGCGACGTAGACCGCGGGGCGGCGTGCCAGGAACTCGAAGCGCGGCTTCATGATGCTTTCGGCGCGCGCCAGCCAGGGGGACGCAGCCCGCATCACACGGTGGAAGTCGACCCGGCTCAGCGAGCGGTCGGTGATGATCTTGGGCAGCCAGGCATTCATGCCCAGCATCAGTTGCGCGCTCAGAAACACGAGCGGCGCCCCGACCACCGCGGACACGCCTGGCGGCATGGGCAAGGCCGTGATGATCGCGAAGATGAACATGAGCGCGCCAAGCGCCCGTCGCTTCAGCGCCTCTAGCAGATCGCCGATCGAAATCCGGTCCCGGTCCTCGGCTTCGGCAATCGCCATCAGAATGGCCGAGAGGCGGTCTGCGCCCTCGGCCCTGTCTACCCTGGAAAGGTCGATCTCAACGTGGTGCTCTGTCATCGGCCGGGATCATGCAGCGATTCCGTGACAGGGCAAGCAATTCCGGTGGCGACTAGAAGTCGCCTCCGAAATCGAAACCATCGCCACCGCCCAAATCGCCCCAATCCCCGCCGGAATCCGCCCCATCGGCGGCATCGTGGCCCTGGTCGTCGTGACTGACATTGTCGTTACCGGCGGCATCATCGGATGTCTGAGCATTGCTGCCGGCCTCGGACGCCTGCGCGCCGCCGGCCCCGAACAACGATCCGATAGCGCTGCCGAGCAGCACGCCGCCGGCGACACCGAGTGCCGTCTGCATCGCGCCACCGAGGAAACCACCGCCACCGAAGCCGCCGGCGTTGCCGCGCTGCCGCGCGTCGGACGCCTCGTCCCCGCGGTCCCACGGGCTGCGCTGGCGCTGTTCGCGCTGTGCGAGCTGGCTCTCCAGTTCGCGGATGCGGGCGTCAGCCGCTTCCAGCCCCTGCTGCTGCACCACGATCGTCTGCGCCATGTAGTAGGGCGCGCTCGGTTGGCGAGCGATCTCGGAACGGATCAGATCCTCGGCTTCGCGGTCGCGCTCGGGGCCCCGGCGCTCGGCTTCCGCCAGGCGGTCGAACAGGCCTTGGATAGCGCGGCGGTCATCGGGGTTAAGCATGCGGGTTCTCCCAGTGTCGAACGTCTGACCCCACACTTGGGAACGCTTCCCCGCCGCAGCAATGGATGCGCCTGGCAAAATCGGACATGCAGCCGCCTCAACGGCGAGCATCCCCATTGACATGCCCGACCCATCGCGCAAGCTCGACGGGCACTCTGAGCGAGGTTCCTCATGTCCGACGACGACCTCCCCGACGACAGCAAGCTCACCCGCACCAAGTCCCGCTGGGCAGAACTGGGCAAGTTTCTCACCGGCCAGCACTCGAGGCCCGAGGATGCCAGGCTGCCGCCGGGCCAGCACCTGGTGAAGAACTGGCCGGTGCTGGACCTGGGGCAGACGCCGAACGTGCCAAAGGAAGTCTGGCGACTCGAGATAGTCGGCGAGGTGGAGCATCCGCAGACCTGGAGCTTTGACGACCTGCTGCGCCAGCCCCAGGTGGAAAAACTGAACGATATCCACTGCGTGACCAGTTGGTCACGCTACGACAACCACTGGAAGGGCGTCACCACGCACCAGTTGATGGATGTGGTGGGGGTCAAGCCAGGAGCACGGCACGTGCTCTTCACATCGAACGACGGCTACACGACCAACATGGCCATTGAGGACTTTGCCTCCTCCGAAGCGCTCATCGCCCACAGCTGGGAGAACGAGCCGCTGACCCGCGACCATGGCGGTCCGGTGCGGCTGGTCGTGCCGCACCTCTATTTCTGGAAGAGCCCGAAATGGCTCCGCAGGATCGAGTTCGCCGAACGTGACCACCGCGGCTTCTGGGAAGTCCGCGGCTATCACAACCACGCCGATCCATGGAAGGAAGAGCGCTACTCCTGAGCCCTACGAGCCGAGGAAGTCACGCTTGCCGATCGGCACGCCGTTATGACGCAGCAGCGCATAGGCGGTGGTGAGGTGGAAGAATATCTGCGGAATGGCGTTGAGCGTGATGTGCTCGACCGCGGGGAACTGCTTGTCCTCGCCGCGAACCTTGAGCGTGACCATCCGGTCTTCGCTGCCCTCGAGATCGGCTTCCGTAAAGCCGGAAACGAAATCGAGTCCTTTCCGGACGCGTTCCCGCAGGTCCGCCAGCGTCACCTCGTTGTCCGTCCAGCTCGGGGCCTCGCGGCCGGTCAGCCGGCTGAGAGCGAACTTCATGCGGTCGGTGGTCGACTGGACCTGGAAGGTCAGGGGCAGCATGTCCGGCGCAAGCCGGGCCTGGCCCAGCACCTCGGGCTTGATTCCGCGTTCGGCCGCGAACTTCTCGGCCGTGGCCAACACTGCGTCCAGGTTGTGGAGATAGCGCGTGAACACCGGAACGGTGATCGCGTACATCGAAATCGACATCAATTTCCTCGGGTTGATCGATGGTAGGGAAAGGCTGTGAGCTCTGGTCCACGCGGCATGTGCCTGGGCAGAGCTGGACGATCGATGGCCAGCGTCAGTCCTCCCGGCAGCATGACCGCGAAGTCGAGGCGCATCAACGGCGTACCGTCGACGGCGGGGTGATGCATGTTCTCAGGTGGACTCCCCGATCGCGACGCACATGTGTGGCTGAACCAGCCCGCCACGTCCAGCCGGACGTGAGAGTGCCCGTCGCTCGCAACCGCGACCGGTCGAAAGGCGCCTGGCCCTTCGTTCATCGTCGCGTCATGCGGGTGGTGAAACAAAGAGGGCCACGAACCATCTCTGGTTCGTGGCCCTGAAGAGTCACCCGCCGCACTGTTGAGGGCTTGGGGGCAGCGGGGGCAACTCCTCGCTGTTCACCGGTGCATGGGTCGTTTGCAGTATTCCAGTGAACTGCCCTTAAGATGGGGCACGGAGACGGGAGAAACACCCCCTTCACCTGAACTTGAACTGTGTGAACTGACGGTAAGGTCCGCGGATTGCCCTGGACACCCCACTCACCTAAGGATGGCCTGCAAAGCGGTGCTTCCACCCGCGCTGCCAACGAGAAGAGCATGGACACGATCACGCCCGCCCCGATGCCGCAGAAGGCATTCACCGAACCCAACGCTGCCTGGGCCTACGTCGCCGAGATCTATCATCGCAACACTGGCTTCATCCGCGAGCAGCTGCTTGCGCTGACGCGCGGTCAGGTGCCGAAGGGCCGCGTTCGCGCCTTCTACCCCGAGGTGCAGGTCACCTCGCGCAGCTACGGCAAGACCACGAGCACCCTGCCCTACGGCTATCTCCACACCCCGGGCATCTATCGCACCACCGTGACGGCGCCGGACCTGTTCAAGTCGTACCTCATCGAGCAGTTCGACGTGATCCTGCGCAACCATGGCGGCGCCATCGAGATCGGGGAGTCCTCGACCCGCATCCCGTTGCACTTCGCCATTCCGGCCACCGAACGCATCGACGGCGAGGCCCTCAACGCGCTGCCGATTCCGCTGCGCGACCTGTTCGACGTGCCCGACCTGCAGGACACCGACGACGAGATTGCCAACGGCACCTTCGTGCCGCCGTCGGGCGGGCCCTATCCGCTGGCCCACTTCACCGCGCCGCGCGTCGACTATTCGCTGCAGCGGCTTGCGCACTACACCGGCACCGAGCCCGACCACTTCCAGAATTTCGTGATCTTCACCAACTACGGCTTCTACATGGACGAGTTCGCCCGTGTGGCGGAGCAGTACATGGCCGAGGGTCATCCCGAATACGAGAGCTTCGTCGAGCCGGGCGGCTTCACGACCCGGAACAGCCGTCTGGGCGGTGGCAGCACCGGCGTTCGCGCCACCCGCATTCCGCAGATGCCGGCATTGCACCTGACCATGCCGAAGAACCGCGGCATCACCATCGTCAATATCGGCGTCGGCCCCTCCAACGCCAAGACGATCACCGACCATATCGCCGTGCTGCGTCCGCATGCCTGGATCATGCTCGGGCACTGCGCCGGCCTCCGCAACAGCCAGGAACTGGGTGACTACGTCCTCGCCCACGCCTATCTGCGAGAGGACCACGTACTCGACGCCGACCTGCCGGTGACGGTGCCGATCCCGGCTCTCGCCGAAGTGCAGGTGGCGCTCGAACAGGCGGTAGCCGAGATCACCCACCTCCACGGCATCGAGACCAAGCGCATCATGCGCACCGGCACGGTCGCGACGTTCGACAACCGGAACTGGGAGCTGCGCGACCAGGCCGAGATCACCCGCCAGCTGTCGCAGAGCCGCGCCGTCGCCCTCGACATGGAATCGGCCACCATTGCCGCCAACGGCTTCCGCTTCCGCGTCCCCTACGGCACCCTGCTCTGCGTGTCGGACAAGCCGCTGCACGGCGAGCTGAAGCTACCCGGCATGGCATCGGACTTCTATCGCACGCAGGTGACCCGGCATTTCCAGATCGGGCTGCGGGCCATGGAGATCCTGAGGGATCAGCCGGCCGAGCGGCTGCACTCGCGCAAGCTCAGGAGCTTTGCGGAGACGGCGTTCCAGTGAGCGAGGCGCCGGAACTCCCCTTGCCGGCGGCCGCATCACTACAGGGGGCTGTACTCCGGGCCTCGTTGCAGTCCACGCCGTCGGGCGGCAGTTCCAGCCGTCTGGTTGTTGCAATCGGCCCGGCGTACCATATCCTGGGAGAAGGAGACCAAGATGCGCCCGTCCGAGGTGTTGGAACAGAACAGACAGCTGATCCGCGAGATGGTTGCGAACCGTCGCGCAGCGAATCCTCGCGTCTTCGGTTCGGTTCTTTACGGAACGGACGCTGAGGGCAGCGACATCGACATCGTGGTCGATCTTCTGCCGGAAGCCACATTGTTCGATCTCGGCGGCTTGCAGGTCGAACTTGAAGAGGCGCTTGGCGTGCGCGTCGACGTTGTCACCTCGTCCGGCCTGCACAGGTTCATCCGAGACAAGGTCCTGAACGAGGCGCTGCCCGTATGATCAATGAAAGGGTGGCGCTGAACCTCGACGATATGAAAGTCGCAGCGGGGGACGCCATCTAATTCATCGACGGAATCAGCGAGCAGAACTTTCTCGCTTCACCGCAGCTGCAGAAGGCATGCAGCATGTGCCTTGTGATCATTGGCGAAGCCGCGGCTCGCATCGAGCAGACATCGCCCGAGTTCATCGCATCCCACCGGGACTGGCCGTGGAAGGAAATCCGCGGGCTGCGCAACATTGTCGTCCACGACTACGCGAGCCTCGAGATGCGCCGCGTGTGGCTGACGATCAACGCTGCACTCCCAGACTTGCTCGCGAGGATCGAGGCGCTTGGCGAGCTCGACCCCCGGCTATGGCCGAGGGACTGACCCTCATACCGGCACGTAGTCGATCTCGAGGAACCGCTCCACCTCGCGCTCCCAGCGGTCCTTGACGAACTTCACGTGCTTGGGGTGCTCGTTGTAGGCGTCGTAGGCTGCCTGGTCAGCGAACTCCATCGAGAAGCCGAACTCGTAGTCGTTCTTCTTGCTGACCTGGCGGAGCTGCTCGAACTTCTCGACGCCGGGAATTTCGGTGAGCACCTGCGCATCGCGCAGGAAGGCCTTCTCCTGCAACGACCCGGGGGCATGCTTGAGGTTGAAGACGACGGTGTGCCGGATCATGCGGCCCTCTCTCCCAACGCTACCGCTTCACTGGCGGCTATTGCCGTCATATTGACGATTCCGCGGCTGGTGGTCGAGGGGGCCAGAATGTGCGCAGGCGCACGCGGACCCATCAGGATGGGGCCGACGGCCAGTGCGTTGTTCATTTCCTTGAGCAGCGTCATCGAAAGGTTGGCGCTGTCGAGGTTGGGGAACAGCAGCAGGTTCGCCTCGCCCTTCAGCACCGAGTCCGGAATGTAGCGACTGCGCAACTCGTCGTTCAGCGCCAGGTCGCCCTGCATCTCGCCCTCGAGGATCATGTCGGGCGCCACCGCCATCAGCTTGCGATAGGCCTCGCGCATCTTGAAGGCGGTGTCGCCGTCGCGGGATCCGAAGTTGGAGTAGCTCAGCAGTGCTGCCCGCGCCTCGATGTTGAAGCGTCTGAGATGGTCGCGCGCCTGGAGCGCAATCGAGACCAGCTCGTCCGGCGTGGGGTCCATGTTCACGTAGGTGTCGGCGAGGAAGAACACGCCCTTGGGCATGATCAGCATGGAGAGGGCAGCCGCCTCCTTCACCCCGTCCTGCAGCCCGATGATGGAGCGGATGTCGCGCACATGCTTGATGTAGCGGCCCTGGAAGCCGCAGAGCATGGCGTCGGCGTCGCCGCGCTTCACCGACAGCGCAGCGATCACCGTGGTGTTGGTGCGAACGATCGTCCGGGCGATGTCGGGCGTCACGCCGCTGCGTCCGACCAGCGAGTGGAAGAGCTCGACATAGTCGCGATAGCGCGGATCGTCCTCGGGGTTCACCACCTCGAAGTCGCGGCCCGGCCGGATGCTCAGGCCGAACCGCTGCAGCCGGCTCTCGATCACCTGCGGGCGTCCGATCAGGATCGGTTGCGCCATCCGCTCTTCGATCAGCACCTGGGCCGCGCGCAGCACCCGCTCGTCCTCACCGTCGGAGAAGGCGACCCGCTTGGCCTGCCCGACCACCCGGTCGATCACCGGCTTCATCACCAGCCCGGAGCGGAAGACGAAGCGGTTGAGGCTGTCCTGGTAGGCCTGGAAGTCCGTGATCGGGCGTTTCGCCACCCCCGAGTCCATCGCAGCCCGCGCCACCGCCGGCGCGATACGCAGAATCAGGCGCTGGTCGAACGGGTTCGGGATGATGTGGTCGGGGCCATAGACGGCCGGCTGCCCGGACTGCGACACCTCGAGGCCCGGATCGTGCGCCAGCCGCGCGATCGCCGTTGCCGCCGCGAGCTTCATCTCCTCGTTGATCGTGGTCGCACCCGCGTCGAGCGCGCCGCGGAAGATGAACGGGAAGCAGAGCACGTTGTTGACCTGGTTCGGATAGTCCGACCGGCCTGTGCACACCATTGCGTCCGGTCGCAGCTCCCTCGCTACCTCAGGCATGATCTCGGGGTTGGGATTGGCAAGCGCGAGGATGAGCGGCTTGGACGCCATCTTCATCAGCATCTCGGGCCGCAGCGCCCCTGCCGCGGACAACCCCAGGAATATGTCGGCGCCCTCGATCACTTCCTCGAGCGATGCCGCCTCGCTGTCCTGGCGGCAGAACTTGCTGCGCCACTTGTCGTTGACGTCGTTGCGCCGATAGGTCAGCAGCCCGTCCTTGTCGGCGACCCAGATGTTCTCGAGCCTCGCGCCCAGGGCCAGCAGGATGTTGAGACAGGCAATCGCTGCAGCGCCAGCTCCCGACGTGCAGATCTTGACGTCCTCGATCTTCTTGCCGGCCAGCTCCAGCCCGTTCAGCACCGCCGCGCCAACAATGATCGCCGTGCCGTGCTGATCGTCGTGGAAGACCGGAATCTTCATGCGCTCGCGCAGCGCTTCCTCGATGGCGAAGCACTCGGGGGCCTTGATGTCCTCGAGGTTGATGCCCCCGAAGGTCGGCTCCAGGGGCCGCACCACCTCGATGAACTTCTGCGGATCGGTCTCGTCGACCTCGATGTCGAACACATCGATGCCGGCGAACTTCTTGAACAGGACCGCCTTGCCCTCCATCACGGGCTTGGACGCCAGCGCGCCGATATTGCCGAGACCGAGCACCGCGGTGCCGTTGGAGATCACCGCCACGAGGTTGCCGCGCGAGGTGTACTTGGTCACCGCCTCCGGATCGCCCGCGATCTCCTCGCACGGCGCCGCGACGCCCGGGGAATAGGCCAGCGACAGGTCGCGCTGGTTGCCCAGCGGCTTGGTCGCTTGAATCTCGAGCTTGCCGGGCTTTGGATACTGGTGGAAATGCAGCGCCGCCTCGCGCAGCGCCTTCTTCTGCTCAGTCATATCGCCCGACATAGAACCCTCCGGAAATCGACTGTGTGAGTGCCACTAATCGCGGAGGTTGAAAAGTACGATCAGCGCCTCAGGCCGCGGCCACCTGTTCAGCGGTCTGCGGCGCCGCCGCTTCTACCTTGCCGCTGCCGTTGAGCGCCCGCGCCAGTTCCTTGAACGCGGTCGCCTTGAGCGCGGGGGCGAACAGGTAACCCTGCGCGTGCACGACGCCGCGGCTGCGGAGGTAGAGCGCCTGCGCCTCCGTTTCGACGCCCTCCGCCACTACATCCGTGCCGAGGTCGCGTGCCATCGCGATCAGCCCGTCGAGTACCGGCACATGCTCGGTCTCCGCCTTCACCATGTCCACGAACACCCGGTCGATCTTGACGATATCCACCCCGAGCGTCTGCAGGTAGGCGAGGTTGGAGTGTCCGGTGCCCGTATCGTCCATGGCGATGCGACAGCCCATGGCATGGAGCCCTGCCACCACGCTCTGCGCCTGCTGCATTTTCTGGATCGGTTTGCGCTCCGTCACCTCGAACACCAGCTGGCGGAACGAGATCGCGGAGCTGGCGAAGATCGTGTGCACGTCGTCGACGATGTTGCCGTCGCGGAAATGCCCCTCGAACAGGTTGATCGAGATCTTGAGCTCGGGCATCTCGTGGCAGAGGCCTTCGAGATCCGCTCGCACCTGCTGCATCAGGCTGACCGTCATCGGCAGCGCCAGGCCGGTCACCTCGGCATAGTCGATGAAGGCGCCCGGCGGCACGATCTCGCCATTCCGCTTCTCCCAGCGGCACAGCACCTCGCAACCGGCCAGCGCACCGGTGCGCAGGTTGATGACCGGCTGGTAGTAGGGCTTCAGTTCCCCCGCAGCTATGGCGCGTTCGAGATCGAATGCCGGCAGCTCCGAGCGCCGAACGTACTGCAGCGCCAGGACGAGGAACGCCCCCGCCATCAGGGCGGCAACGATCGTGAAGGTCGCATCGAGATCCCCGTAGCCGGCTCGCACCATGGCGAACGGCACCGCCGCCGTCACCCGGATCGGCAGTTCGCCGGCAAAGCTCTCGGCAACGACCACGTCGGCCGTGCTCAACTGCTCGAATGGCTTGGGGTCGCCCGCAGTGACCACTTCGGTGCCGTCCGTGAGGGCCACCCGCAGCATCGAGGTCGGCTTGAGCCCGCTCAGCAGGCTCGATGTCTCCGCCGCCAGCACCGGCACGAAGGCCGAGACCTTGCGTGCGGTGCCGAAGGCCTGCGTCACCTTCAGCGCCGGCACGCGCAGTTCGGCGTAGTGGACCACCTCTATGGTCTCGGTGTGGTTGGGAACCGTCAGCGGCCTGGTCAGCGGAGCGTACTTCACGTCCTTGCCGATGGCGTCGCAGTACTGCACGCCGTCACCGTTCTCGACGAGGACCTGCTTGAGGTAGAGGCTCTGCTCCATCTGACGATGGACGTTGGCGATGAAGCTGGGGGTGCACAGCGACGGACTGTCCGCCAGCACCCGCCGCAAGCCCGCGATCGCCTCGTAGGCAGCGGCCTGGACGCGGGAGGCCACCGCATCGACCGATTCCTGCAGTTCGGCCCGCTCCCGGGCCCGCACGTAGGAATCGAGCACGAAGTCCACCGCCAGCACCGGCAGGAACGCCGCGATGGCCGCAAGCAGCATCAGTGCATGCGAATACTTGGACTTCACGCCGAATCCGCCCCCAAACCAGGCAATATCTGCCTAGCCGGCGCATGGTTACCGGAGTGTTAACGCGATGTGCCGAATCGGTACGCGGCCGGCAAAAAGGGCGCCGGAGCGCCCTTCTCCACCTTACTGAATGTTCAGCCGGATGCTGAGTTCGCGGAGCTGCTTGGGCGAGGCCGGGCTCGGCGCCCCCATCAGCAGGTCTTCGGCCTGCTGGTTCATCGGGAACAGCGTGATCTCGCGCAGGTTCTGCACCCCGCACAGCAGCATCACGATCCGGTCGATGCCGAAGGCCGCGCCACCGTGCGGCGGGGCGCCGTAGTGGAACGCCCGGTAGAGGCCGCCGAACTGCTCCTCGACCTCGGCGCGCGACTTGCCCGTCAGCTCGAAGGCGCGGACCATGGTCTCGGGCAGCTGGTTGCGGATCGATCCGGAGGCGATCTCGAAGCCGTTGCACACCGCATCGTACTGGTACGCCTTGATGGTCAGCGGATCCTGGCTGTTGAGCGCGTCGATCCCGCCCTGCGGCATCGAGAACGGGTTGTGCGCGAAGTCGA
>JAEYZJ010000210.1 GCA_023430705.1 Pseudomonadota bacterium
CTCGGCACCGGCAGCACGCGCTCGGGCGTCGTCCTGAGGGGCACGCCGCGTGCGATGGCCTCGCCGATGGCGAAACGGGCATAGCCGTTCCACGTCGTCTCCCCCGCCGCCGCGAGGTGGTAGATGCTGGCCGGGATGGGGCGGCCGCTGGCGATCTGCTGGATGGCGCGGCCCGTCGTTTCGGCGATCAGCCGCGCGCTGGTCGGAGCCCCGTGCTGGTCGTCGATGACTTTCAGCTCCTCGCGGCCCTGCGCAAGGCTCAGCATCCGCGCGATGAAGTTGTTGCCGCCAGGGGCATGCACCCAGCTGGTGCGGAAGATGAGGTGCTGCGCGCCGCTCGCCGCGATCGCGACTTCGCCCGCGCGTTTGGTCTCGCCATAGACGTTGAGCGGCCCGGTGGGGTCATCCTCCGTCCAGGGCTCGGTGCCGGAACCGTCGAACACGTAGTCGGTCGAATAGTGGATCAGCCAGGCGCCGCTCTCGGCGGCCAGGCGCGCCAGCACGGCCGGCCCCTCCGCATTGACGAGCCGCGCCAGTTCCGGCTCGCTTTCGGCCTGGTCGACGGCGGTATAGGCCGCCGCATTGACGATCACGTCGGGCTGTTCCCGCGTCACCACGCCTTCGAGGTCGCCCGGATGGCTGAAGTCCGCGCCCTGGCGGCCATAGGCGGCAATCTCGCCGAGCGGCGCCAGCACCTGCGTCAGGGCGGTGCCGACCTGCCCGTCGCGCCCGAGGATCAGCAGTTTCATCCGTACTGCCTCGCTACCCACTCGCGATAGGCGCCGCTGGTCACGTTCGCGACCCAGTCGGCATTGTCGAGATACCACTCGACGGTCTTGGCGAGGCCGGCTTCGAAGCTCTCGGCCGGGGTCCAGCCGAGCTCGCGCTCGATCTTGCGGGCATCGATGGCATAGCGCCGGTCGTGCCCGGGCCGGTCGGTGACGTGCCTGATCAGGGAGGCGTAGCTCGTGCCGTCGGCCCTGGGACGGCGCGCATCGAGCAGGGCGCAAAGCGTCCGCACGACGTCGATGTTGGTCTTCTGGTTGTCGCCGCCGATATTGTAGGTTTCGCCCAGGGCGCCCGCTTCCAGCACCCGCCGCAGCGCCGCGCAGTGATCGCCGACATAGAGCCAGTCGCGCACCTGCAGCCCGTCGCCGTATACCGGTAAATCCTTACCCGCCAACGCGTTATGGATGATCAGCGGAATCAGTTTCTCAGGAAACTGCAGCGGCCCGTAATTGTTCGAGCAGTTGGTCACCAGCACCGGCAGGCCGTAGGTCTCGCGATAGGCCCGCACCAGGTGGTCAGAGGCGGCCTTGGAGGCCGCGTAGGGGCTGTTGGGCCGGTAGGGGTTGGTCTCGGCGAACGGCGCCTCGTCGGGGGTCAGCGTCCCGTACACCTCGTCGGTGGAGACGTGCAGGAAGCGGAAGTCGCTGCGCTCGCCGAACCAGCCGCGCACGGCCTCGAGCAGCCCGAGCGTTCCCATCACGTTGGTCTCGAAGAACGGGGCCGGTCCCGAGATCGAGCGGTCGACGTGGCTTTCGGCGGCGAAGTTCACCACCGCGCGCACGTCGTGGCTGCGCAACAGCCGCCCGACCAGCGCACTGTCGCCGATGGAGCCGTGCACGAAGCTGTGGCGGCCGTCCCCCTCGAGGCTTCGCAGGTTGCCGAGGTTTCCCGCGTAGGTGAGGGCATCGAGCGTCACGACCTTCTCGTCGCTGGCCGCCAGCCAGTCGAGCACGAAGTTCGAGCCGATGAACCCGGCGCCACCGGTCACCAGGATAGTCATGTGAAACTGGTCCTTTCCGCGCGGGACCCCTGTACTGCCGGCCCTGATACCAGCCTTACAGCTTCCCCAACAGCCCCGCAGCGTAGAGTGTCAACTGTCCGAGGCGGGTCTGGCGGTAGACGCCGGACTGCCTGAGCTTCTGCAGCCGCTCGAACAGCGGGCCGCGGCGGGCGTCGCGGAACATTTCCAGCGTCTTGACCGCCTCCGGCGTCAGCATGTCGCGGCAGGCTTCGAGGGCCCGCACGTTGTCGTCGTTCCAGGTCGAGAACCGGCCGCCGAAGGCGGCGAGGATGCGCTCGGCGTAGGCGCGCCAGCCATGGTTGGAGCCGACCAGGTTGCCCGGATGCTGCCGGTAGCGCACGTGCGGCGTCTCGGCATAGGTGACGTCGCCGCCGGCCCCGGCGATGATCAGGTAGCTGAACCAGTCATGGCTGACGAAATGGGTGCGGCGCGCCGCTTCCTGCACGAGCCGATGGCCGGCCCGGTTCATCACCATGGTGTTGCCGCCGCCGATGCTCTGCACCAGCGCGTTGGCGAAGTTGGGCGGGCGGCGGAAGAGCGGCGAGCGCAGCAGCTCGTGGCCGGTTTCGTCCGCGATGATGGTGCGCGCGCAGTAGAGGGCAGGGCGGTCGCCGCTCGGCCGCAGGCGCCGGACGGCCGCCTGCGTCTTGTCGGGCAGCCAGATGTCGTCCTGGTCGCAGAAGCAGAAATAGTCCGCCTCGATCCCGGGATTGACGAGGAGGGCGCGGAAGTTGTCGGCAAAGCCCCGGTTGGGACCGGACAGCACGGTGAACCGGCCGCGCCGCCACTTCGCCGCCCAGCGCTGCAGCACCCGGACCGTGTCGTCGGTCGAGCCATCGTCGGAGGCCCAGATATCGATGATGTCCCAGTCCTGCGCTTCGATCGAGCGCAGCTGTTCGTCGATGTACTTCTCGCCCTGGAATGTCGCCATCAGCACGGCAAGGCGCGTTGCCGCCGGTGCCGCGGTGATCGTCAGGTCATGGTCATCTATCGCGGATATTTCGGCCGCTCCCAGGGTAGGGCCCCTGCGTTCATGTCGGCCCGGACTGACCCGCCCGGTGGACGGGGATCCGACCGATCCCGCCTTGATATAATGCCGCCAGCGATATTCGCCAGCACCTTAAGCATGAAATCGCAACTTACGGCTTAAGCGTGGCAAATAGTGCCTATGCGGACCGGTGGAGCGCCGCCTTTTCGCACTATCTCGCCAGCACGCTGCGCAGGTGCGCTTCGATGAGGCGGACGCCCCTGTGGCCAAGCTCGGCCGACGCCTCCCGGGCGCTCTCGGTGTACCAGCGGCTGCCGTCGAGGCGGGTCATGTCGACCGCCTCGGGGCAGAGGGCGAGCATCAGCGAGGTCTCGCCGATGCCGGCGTGGTCGAAGGGGTACTCGGCAATGATCTCGGGCGTCATCAGCGGGTGGCCCTTGATCCAGTTGAACGGGTCGTCGCCGCTGGATTGCCGCGCGTAGTAGTCGCGCATCGCCGGGTTGCCCCACCAGCCCTCGCCATGCGTCTGCTCGAGCCAGCTGAAGATCACCTGCCGCGCCGCAAACTTGAAGCTCAGGTCCGTCGGCATGCCGACCGCGAAGTTCTCGCTCTGGTGGTGGATGAAGAAGTGGATGTTGCGAAAGCCGATGCGCAGCAGGCTGCGGAACAGGTCGGCCGCGAACGGCGCCAGCGCCGGCTGGCCGACCTGGATCGACCCGTTCCCTTCCGGCGGCTCGACCGCATAGCTGGCCGCGCCATAGTAGAAGGGCGGCAGGATCACGAGGTTGAGCTCGTCCTCCAGCCGCTCGAGCACCTTGCTGACGGCGAGCGTGTCCATGCCGACCGCCATGTGCTCGCCGTGGTACTCCAGCACGCCCAGGGGCAGCACCACCGGCCACCGCTCCTCGATCGCCTGCCGGATCTGGTGCGGCAACATCAGCTCGTAGCGCATGTGCAGTCCTCCCCCCTCGCTTGCGCGCCTGCGCGATCCGTGGAGACTAGCGGCAACGAGGAGAGGGAGGAACTCATGCTCAAGGGGATCGACCCCATACTGAATGCCGACGTGCTGCACGCGCTCAAGTCCATGGGGCACGGCGACGACCTGGTCATCGCCGACATGAACTTCCCCTCGGACTCGGT
>JAEYZJ010000340.1 GCA_023430705.1 Pseudomonadota bacterium
TTCATGGTCCTCGGCCAGCTCGACTTCGACGCCGCCTTCCATGCGGTCCCCGGGGCTGCCGGCCAGACCATGCGGTTCCTGAGCTGGGACCTCGACGCCATGACCGTGGTGACGCTGCTGCTGTTCATGGGCGCCATGGGCAAGTCGGCGCAGTTCCTTCTCCACACCTGGCTGCCGGACGCGATGGAAGGCCCGACCCCGGTCTCTGCCCTCATCCATGCCGCGACCATGGTGACCGCCGGCGTCTTCATGGTGGCGCGCCTGTCGCCGATGTTCGAAGCGGCCCCCTTCACGATGACCGTGGTCATGCTGGTGGGCGCGATCACCGCGTTCTTCGCGGCGACCGTCGGCCTCGTGCAGAACGACATCAAGCGCGTCATCGCCTATTCGACCTGTTCGCAGCTGGGCTACATGTTCGTGGCGCTGGGCGCCGGCATGTTCTCGGTGGGCATCTTCCACCTGTTCACGCACGCCTTCTTCAAGGCCCTGCTGTTCCTCGGCGCCGGCTCGGTGATCCACGCGATGCACCACGAGCAGGACATGCGGAACATGGGCGGCCTGCGCCACAAGATCCCGGTCACCTATGCCATGATGATCATCGGCACGCTGGCACTCACCGGTGTCGGCATCCCGGGCACGCCGCTCGGCTTTGCCGGGTTCTTCTCCAAGGACGGCATCATCGAGGTCGCGTACGCGGCGGGTGCGTCGACCGGCTACATCGCCTTCTGGGCCCTGGTGATCTCGGCGCTGTTCACGAGCTTCTACTCGTGGCGCCTGATCCACCTGACCTTCCATGGCAAGCCGCGCGAGCCGCACCACGGCCATGGCGCCCATGCCGCTCATGACGATCACGGGCACGGCAGCGCCTATGACAACGCGCACGAGAGCCCGACCGTCATGATGGTTCCGCTCTACATCCTGGCCTTCGGCGCGGTGTTTGCGGGCGTGGTGTTCAACGACCTGTTCTTCGGCCATGCCGAGCATGTCGAGCACTTCTTCCAGGGCTCGATCGTCGTGTCGGCGGACCTGCTCGACGCGGCCCACCACGTGCCGCTGTGGGTCAAGTGGTCGGCGACCGTCGCCATGCTGCTGGGCTTTGCCACCGCGTACCAGATGTACATCCGCGATCCGTCCGCTCCGCGGCGCATTGCGCATGCCAACCGCGGGCTCTACCTGTTCCTGCTCAACAAGTGGTACTTCGACGAGCTCTACGACCGCATCTTCGTCAAGCCGACGATCTGGCTGGGCAACGCGCTGTGGAAGGGCTTTGACGACATGCTGGTCGACAAGACCCTTACCGAGGGCCTCGGCAACCGTGTCCGCGACCTCACCGGCAAGGTGGTCAAGCTGCAGTCGGGCTACCTCTACCACTATGCATTCGCCATGCTGATCGGCATCGCGGCTCTGCTCACCTGGGCCATCGCCTCTGGGGGACTTCTCGGATGATCTTCAGTGACCACCTTCTGACGGTCATTACCTTCCTGCCCACGCTCGGCGCCCTCGTGCTGCTGTTCCTGGGCAAGGGCGAGGCGGCCGACAACCTGGCCCGCTGGATCGCGCTCGGCTTCACGCTCGCGACGGCCGCGCTCAGCCTGTGGCTGTGGGCCCTGTTCGACCCGACCAATACCGCTTTCCAGTTCGTCGAGGACTACGACTGGATCGGCAACACCATCGGCTATCGCATGGGCGTCGACGGCATCTCGGTGCTGTTCATCCCGCTCACCGCGGTGCTGATGCCGGCCGTGGTGTTGACCAGCTGGGGCTCGATCTCGAAGCGCGTGAAGGAATACCTGATCGTCTTCCTGATCCTCGAGACCTTCATGATCGGCGCCTTTGCGACGCTCGACCTCGCGCTGTTCTACGTGTTCTTCGAGGGCACGCTGATCCCGATGTTCCTCATCATCGGCATCTGGGGCGGGGCGCGGCGCATCCAGGCGACCTTCAAGTTCTTCTTCTACAGCTTCACCGGCACCGTGCTGATGCTGCTCGCCATCATGGCGATGTACTGGCAGGCGGGAACGCTGGACATCAAGGATCTGCTCGAGTTCCGCTTCCCGCCGGAAGTGCAGACCTGGCTGTGGATCGGCTTCTTTGCCTCCTTTGCCGTGAAGATGCCGATGTGGCCGTTCCACCGCTGGCTGCCGGAGGCGCACGTCGAGGCGCCGACGGGTGGCTCGGTCATCCTGGCCGCCATCCTGCTCAAGCTCGGGGGCTACGGCTTCATCCGCTTCTCGATCTCGATGTTCCCCGACGCCTCGCACCAGTTCGCGAACTTCGTGTTCGTGCTGTCGATCGCGGCGATCATCATCACGTCGCTCATCGCGCTCGTGCAGACCGACATCAAGAAGCTGATCGCCTACTCCTCGGTCGCCCACATGGGCTTTGTCACGATGGGCATCTTCTCGGGCAACATCTACGGCCTGCACGGTGCGATCTTCCAGATGATCTCGCACGGCATCGTGTCGGCGGCGCTCTTCCTGTGCGTGGGCGTGATCTACGATCGCATGCATACCCGTGACATCGCGGCCTATGGCGGCCTCGTCGAGCGCATGCCCCGCTATGCCTTCGCCTTCATGATCTTCACGATGGCGAACATCGGCCTGCCGGGCACGTCTGGCTTCATCGGCGAGTTCCTGACCATGTTCGCCGTCTTCCAGGTCAACACCTGGGTGGCGTTCTTCGCGGCCTTCGGCGTGATCCTCTCGGCCGCCTATGCGCTCTGGCTCTATCGCCGGGTGATCTTCGGCGCGCTGAGCAAGGAATCTCTCAGGGGCATCATGGATCTCGACCGGCGCGAGATCGCCGTGCTGGTCCCGCTGATCGTCCTCACCATCCTCTTCGGCTTCTATCCGGCGCCGATCCTCGACGCGACCGCCGCGTCGGCGAACCTCGTCGCCGAAAACTTCGCCAACGCCATCGGCGCCGCCCCGCAGGCGGTTGCCGCGGCCGCTGGCCATTAGGAGACGGGCATGCAGTCCGACGTCACGAGCTTTGCTTCGCTCGCACCCGCCTATCCCGAACTCCTGCTCGCGGCGGGGGCGATCGTGGTGCTGCTGGTCTCGCTCTTCTGGAAGAGCGTCCGCGCCGGCGTAATCGCCATCATCGCCATCCTGCTGCTGATCGCGGTGCTGGCCGTGCTGCTGCTGCAGCCGGCGACCGGGGTGCTGTTCAACGGCACGTTCATCGTCGACGGGTTCGCGCAGTACATGAAGGCGCTCGTGCTCGTCGGCGCCGCGACGACAGTCCTTATCTCGCTGTCCAACAGCCGGGCCCACGGCATCGACAAGTTCGAGTACTCGGTGCTCGTGCTGCTCGCGACGCTGGGCATGATGGTCATGGTCTCGGCCAACGACCTGATGAGCCTCTATATCGGGCTCGAGTTGCAGAGCCTCGCGCTCTACGTCGTCGCCGCGATGAAGCGCGAGGACACGCGGGCGACCGAAGCCGGCATCAAGTACTTCGTGCTGGGCGCGCTGAGCTCGGGCATGCTGCTCTACGGCGCTTCGCTGGTCTACGGCTTCACGGGCACCACCCAGCTCGACCAGATCGTTGCCGCCATCACGCTCGAGAGCCGCTCGATCGGCCTGATCTTCGGCATGGTGTTCCTGCTCGCCGGCATTGCCTTCAAGATCTCGGCCGTGCCGTTCCACATGTGGACGCCCGACGTCTACGAGGGCGCCCCGACTCCGGTGACCGCCTTCTTCTCGGCTGCCCCGAAGGTGGCCGCCATGGCCCTGTTCATCCGTGTCACCACGGTCAGCTTCGGGCCGATCACCCAGGACTGGCAGCAGATCGTCATCTTCCTGTCGATCGCCTCGATGGTGCTGGCGTCCTTTGCCGCCATCGGCCAGGAGAACCTGAAGCGGCTGCTGGCGTACTCGTCCATCGGCCATGTCGGCTTCGCGCTTGTCGGCCTCTCCGCCGGCACCGCGGTAGGCGTCGAGGGCGTCGCCGTCTACATGGCCATCTACGTGGCGATGACCGTCGGTATCTTCGCCTGCATCCTCGCGCTCAAGACCGAGGACGGCCAGCCGGTCGAGACCATCAGCGGCCTGGCCGGCCTCGCGCAGCGCAAGCCGTTCGTTGCCGCCAGCATCGCCATCCTGATGTTCTCGTTCATCGGGCTGCCGCCGCTCGCGGGCTTCTTCGCCAAGTGGCAGGTGTTCCTCGCGGCGATCGAGCAGAACCTCTTCGTGCTCGCGGTGATCGGCGTCCTCGCCTCGGCGGTGAGCGCGTTCTACTACCTGCGCGTCATCAAGGTGATGTACTTCGACGAGCCGGTGGCCAGGTATGCCGCAGTTCCGGGCGAGCTCAACGTCGTCATGGCGGGCGTCGGCTTCCTCGTGGTGACCTACTTCGTCACCGTAGGCGCGCCGCTGACCGCCGCCGCCCAGGCAGCGGCCGGAAGCCTCTTCTAGTGTCCGACTTTTGGCTTGGGCCGAAGGCCGCTACGCGCGGTTACCGGCTGCATGGCTTCGACAGCGTCGGCTCCACCATGATCGAGGCGGCGCGGGCCGCCCAATCCGGTGATGTCGGCGACGTCTGGTTCTGCGCGCTCGAGCAGACGGCCGGCCGGGGCCGGCGGGGACGGCCGTGGGAGACCATCCACGGCAACCTCGCCGCAAGCCTGCTGGTGGTGCCCGAGTGCGATCCGGCCGTGTCGGCGACGCTGGGGTTCGTCGCCGGGGTGGCGCTGCACGATGCCCTGGAGGCCTTGGCGCCGGGTGCCGGGATCGCGCTCAAGTGGCCGAACGACGTCCTGGCCGGCGGATCGAAGCTCTCGGGCATGCTGCTGGAGGCCCAGAAGCGGCCGGATGGCAGCATGGCGGTCGTGATCGGCATCGGCGTCAACGTCGTCGCCGCGCCGTCGGACTTGCCCTATCCCGCGACCTCGCTCGCCGGGCTCGGCGTCGATGCCGACGCCCCGCGCGTGTTCGCCGCACTATCCGACGCGTGGGTAGATGCGTATGAAGCCTGGAACGGCGGCCGCGGGATCGCCGCGATTCTCGACCAGTGGCGCCCGGCAGCCGCCGGCATCGGCGGAGAGGTGGCGGTGAACCGCGACGGCGACGTCGTCCGCGGCATCTTCGAGACCATCGATGAGACGGGGCGGCTTATTGTCCGCGCCAATGACAGTTCACGCATAGCCATCACGGCCGGTGATGTGCATTTCGGCACCACCGCGAGCCACAGGAGTTGATGATGGCCCGAAACCTCACAGACGAGCTCGTTTTCGTACCGCTCGGCGGTGTCGGCGAAATCGGCATGAACATGGGCGCCTACGGCTTCGGGCCGGCCCATGGCCGCAAGTGGATCGTGGTCGACTGCGGCGTCACATTTGCCGGTCCGCAGGAACCCGGCGTCGAGCTGATCCTGCCCGATCCCGCCTTCCTCGAGGAACACGCCGACGACGTGCTGGCGCTGATCCTGACCCACAGCCACGAAGACCACTACGGGGCGGTGCTCGACCTGTGGCCGACCTTCGATCGTCCGGTCTACGCGACTGCGTTCACCGCCGCGATGCTCAGCGCCAAGCGCGAGTCCGAGGGCATCATGGAGGAGGTCGAGGTACGGCCCATGCGGGTGGGCAAGCCCTTTGCCGTCGGCCCCTTCACCATCGAGGCGATCAACGTCGCGCACTCCATTCCGGAGAGCTGCGCGCTCCTGATCACGACGCCGGCGGGCCGTGTCGTCCATACCGGCGACTGGAAGCTCGATCCCAGCCCTGTCGGCAACCCGCCGACCGACGTCGAGCGCTTCGCCGCCATCGGCGCGGACCGTTCGTCGCCGATCGCGCTCGTCTGCGATTCGACCAATGCGACCAAGGACGGCACCAGTCCCTCCGAGGACGAGGTGGCTTCCACCCTCGAGGCGCTGATCGCCGAGTCCCCGCACCGCGTCGCCGTCACCACCTTCGCCTCCAATGTGGGCCGCGTGATCTCGGTCGCGCGGGCGGCGCAGAAGGCCGGCCGCAAGGTGGTGATGTCGGGCAGGGCACTGCACCGCATCTCGGGGATCGCGCGGGAACTGGGCATGCTGGAGGGCATCGAGCCCTTCCTCGACCAGAACGAGTACAAGTCGTTGGCCCGCAAGGACGTGGTGCTGCTCTGCACCGGCAGCCAGGGCGAGGCGCGCGCCGCCATCGCCCGCATCGCCCGCGAGGAGCACCCGGAAATTGCGCTCAACGCCGGTGACCGCGTCATCTTCTCGTCCTGGGCCATCCCCGGCAACGAGCGCGAAGTCATCGACATCCAGAACCTGCTGATCGACCGCGGCATCGACGTCATCACCCGCGACCATG
>JAEYZJ010000346.1 GCA_023430705.1 Pseudomonadota bacterium
GCGCCATCGTGGGCGAGGGGATCAGCGACGGGCAACTGCGCCGTTTCGCGGCCGATCCGGCCAACCGGGGCCGGGTGTGCGACGCGGGCCTCTGGTCGCTCAGCCGGCATCCCAACTACTTCTTCGAGTGGCTCTACTGGCTCTCGCTGGTGCCCATCGGCTTCGGATCGGGCTGGGGCTGGCTCAGCCTTGCCGCACCGGTGCTCATGTACGTGCTGCTGCGTCACGTTTCGGGCGTGCCCCCGCTCGAAGAGCATATGCTACGCTCCCGCGGCGATACCTATCGCGCCTACCAGGAACGGGTGCCCGCCTTCTGGCCGCGCCCTCTGTCCCGCAGGCACTGAGGCCAAACGGAAAAGGCCGGCATCGCTGCCGGCCTTCTGTACTTGCTTCGAAGTCGGGGCCGAAGCTTACGCCGCGGCTTCCTCGGCATCGGCGGCATCCGACTTGGGGCCGCGACGCGGGGACTTCTGCAGGTTCTTTTCGATCAGCTGCACGGCCTCGGTGAGGGTCAGCTTGTTGACGGCCGACACTTCGCGGCTCATGCGGTCCATCGCCTGCTCGAACAGCTGGCGCTCCGAGTAGCTCTGCTCCGGCTGGTCGTCCGAGCGGTAGAGGTCGCGCACGACTTCCGAGATGGCGATGAGGTCGCCGGAATTGATCTTGGCTTCGTATTCCTGGGCGCGGCGCGACCACATGGTGCGCTTGACGCGCGCACGACCGGTCACGGTCTCGAGCGCCTTCTTCACCTCGTCCTCTTCGGCCAGCTTGCGCATGCCGACGGACTTGATCTTGGCGACGGGGACGCGAAGGGTGAGCTTGTCCTGCTCGAACGAAATCACGAAGAGTTCAAGGGTCAGGCCAGCAACTTCCTGCTCCTCGATAGAGGTGATCAGACCGACGCCGTGGGCCGGATAGACGATGTACTCGCCCGTCTTGAATCCAAGCCGCTGCTGGGGCTTCTTGGTAACCATAAAGGGATACTCCTATTAACGCCGCCGCGGAACAGCTTCTTCGCGGAAGGCCGTTCCTGTTGTTTCTCATTCGCCCGTCGAACAGTAAGCAAGAGCCCATTCGCCTCCACCCGGTCCGCGAGACCGGCTGACTGCGCCCCCATATCTGCTGGTGTCATAAAAAAAGTGCCTGGCGGCACGCTGGATGACGGGCAAGCTCCATTCGATATAGGGAGCCTAGCACAAAAATTCAGCAAAATCAAAAGTTGCGAATCAACCCTCACCGGATTTCGTTAACCCGGTGTTCAGGATACAATCATTGCTGTGGCCAACCGGCGACAAACCGGTGACCGATTGTGGCGAGACTGAGTTCAGTCGCCTTCGCCGGGGGCTTCAGAGAAGTACTTGTCGAACTTGCCTTCGACCCCATCCCACTCCTTGGCGTCGGCGGGCGGGTCGCGCTTCTCGGTGATGTTCGGCCAGGCCGCGGCATATTTCGAGTTGATCTCGAGCCACTTGTCGAGCCCGCCCTCGGTATCGGGCTTGATCGCCTCGGCGGGACACTCGGGCTCGCACACGCCACAATCGATACACTCGTCGGGGTGGATGACGAGCATGTTCTCGCCTTCATAGAAGCAGTCGACGGGGCAAACCTCGACGCAGTCCATGTACTTGCACTTAATGCAGTTGTCCGTGACGATGTAGGTCATATTCGCGAGCGTTCCTGCTCAGGGTTGCGGGCCGCTGGGTCTTGGCCGGACCATCGCGGCGAGGCGCGCGGTCACCGGGCCGTGCTAGCCCTTTTTGCGCGGCATCGCAAGGGAGTGGCGGCAGGCTTTCGGCGCACGGGCGCCGCTAGTCGGTGCCGTCCTCGCCATCTTCGGCGCGCAGGCGATCGATCTGGCGACGGTCCCTCTTGGTGGGCCGGCCGGCGCCTGGTTCGCGGGCCCCTACGGCCGGTGGAGCCATGGCGCGCGGTACAGGCGGCGGCGACAGGTCCTCGTAGAGCCCGGCCGCCTCGGTGGCGGGGCCGCGGCGTTCCCCGGCATCGAGGATGCGCCAGACCAGCAGCCGGCTATGCACGGTCATGGTCAGCACGTCACCTGGGCCGACCCTGTAGTCGGCCTTGTCGGTGCGCTCGGAATTGACCCGCACCGCACCGGTTTCGATGAGCTTCTGCGCCAGGGTGCGCGACTTCACGGCGCGCGAGAAGAACAGCCACCTGTCGAGCCGCTGCTTCTCCAATCGTCACTCCCTCGTCATCCGGTCCGCCGGCGAGGATGCTCCCGGGGCCCGTGCCGAGTCCAGATGCACAGCCCGGCAAGGCTCCCGGAGGGCAGAGCGGGGCCTACTCCTGCTTGGGGTTCCGGAGCGCAGCCAGCGCCGCCCAGGGCGAGTTCGGATCGAGAGCGGCGGCCTTGCGGTCCTCGCGCGGCCGGTGCTCCTTCCAGTCTTCCCGGGGCTTGTCGAAGCGCTTGCCGGCGGGCTTGCCACCCTTGTCGTCGCGACGGCCCTCAACGCGCGGCTTGCCGTTGCCCGGCTCGCGGTCCGGCCGGCGGAACTGGCGCTGCGGCTTGTCGCCGTTGGCGGTAGCCTCGGCCCCCTCGGGCCGGTTGCCGCGTTGGCGGTTGCCGTTGTGGCGCGGATTGTCGGGCCGGCGACCGGCGGGGAACCAGACTTCGTCGAACTCGGGTTCGGCCGGCTTGTCAGCTTCGGCAGCGGGAGCCGGGGCGTCGGCAGCAGGCGCTTCCGCCGTGTCTTCCGCGGATGTGGTGTCGGAGGGCGCTTCAACGGCTGGCGTTTGGGCCTTGGGCGTGCGGCGCACGCGATAGCCGAGCGAGGTGAGGATCGAGGCGAAGTCGTCGCCGGCCGTGCCGAGCAGCGAGGTCATCTCGACGGTGATGCGGAAGCCGTTACCCTCGGCGGCGCCAGGCGGCAGCTCGCCCTGGTGCGTCACGGGATTGAGGGCGATCAGCGGGCGGATGATGTCTGCCAGGCGCTCGAGGATGTCGACGCGGACGGCGCGCTTGCCCGCGACCTTGAAGCCGGCGAGCTCGTAGAGCCTCGTGTTCACTTCCGGATCGATCAGGAAGCTGGTGCGGCCGGACAGCACGATCTGGGGCAGCTCGGTGACCCCGGGCTGGCGCACGCCGCCGTTCTTCAGCGCCCACAGGATCAGCGCCAGCTCGCGCGGGGCGGGCTTGAGGCTCGCCGGCACGTAGATGTGGTAGGCGCCGAACTTGACCCCGAGCTTGCGCAGTCTGCCGCGCTCCTCCTGGTCGAGGCCCTTGACGTCGTCGGCGACCACGCTGCGGGGCAGGATGCCGAGGTTCTCGTAGAGCCGGTAGGCGACGCCCCTGGCGGTGCCCTCGATCTCGGCGGGGGCCTCGAGGGCCAGCACCGTCTCGAGCTGGGTATTGATGAGGTGGCGCAACCACAGGTTCAGCCGGTCCTGCACGCGCTCGAGGTCCGGGCCGGTGAGGTTCTCGTCGGCGAGGATGATCAGGCGGGGCGTGAGGATCTGCTCGCCTTCGACGAGGTTGGCGATCACCTGGCCGCGCCAGCGCACATACCCGTCGGTCGCGAGCACGAACTCCTCGTTCGGGGCTCCGGCGACCCGTTCGGCGCGGCGGGCGATCTCGGGGGCGACAACCTGCGCGGCGGCAGCGGCCACGCCCTTGGCATCGCCGCCCTCGGAGCGGGCCAAGGTGAAGCGGAAGCCTTCGATGGAGCCGATCAGGTGCCCTTCCAGGCTCACTTCGCCGAGGTCGTTAATTTCAGGCGATACCATATGCTTGTCTCTCAGGTGGCGCATCAGCACCGAGGTGCGACGGTCGACGAAACGCTGGGTAAGACGCTCGTGCAGGGCGTCGCTCAGCCGGTCTTCGATGTCGCGGGTCTTTTCGCGCCAATATGCGGGGTCTTCAAGCCAGTTCTTGCGGTTGGCGACGAACGTCCAAGTCCGGACCTGCTTGATCCGGTTCGACAACGTGTCGATGTCGCCCGTGGCATTGTCGCAGAACCGTACCTGCTCGGCAATCCAGTCGGCGTCGACACGGCCGTGGCGGCGCAGGTCCATGTAGATGCGGGTGATGATCTCGCCGTGCTGGGCCGGCGAGATGTCGCGGTAGTCGGGAATGCCGCAGCATTCCCACAGCAGGCGCACCGCTTCCTCGCCCTGAGCCAGCCCGCCAGCTTCGTTGCGCGCGGTGAACTCGAGCGCGTGCTGATCGGTGGCGACCGGCACACGGGTGAGGGCGCGCACCGGCGGGGTGCGGTCGAGGCTCGCGTGCAGCGCCGCGATCGAGGAAAAGTCGAGTTCGTGGTTGCGCCACTGGATGACGCGCACCGGCTGGAAATCGTGGGTTTCGAGTTGCTTGATCAGCTCCTCGTCGAACTCGGCCGCGTTGCCGGTGACGCCGAAGGTGCCGTTGTGCATATGACGGCCGGCCCGGCCGGCAATCTGGCCGAACTCGGCCGGCGTCAGTGGCCGGGTCTGGTGGCCGTCGAACTTGTGGTCGTCGGCGAAGGCCACATGGTGGACGTCGAGGTTCAGGCCCATGCCGATGGCGTCGGTCGCGACGAGGAAGTCGACGTCGCCGTTCTGGTACATGTCGACCTGGGCGTTGCGGGTGCGCGGGCTGAGCGCGCCCATCACCACGGCTGCCCCGCCGCGCTCGCGCCGGATCAACTCGGCAATGGCGTAGACCTGGCTCGCCGAGAAGGCGACGATGGCCGAGCGCTTGGGCTGGCGGGAGATCTTCTTGGAGCCTGCATAGAGCAGTTCGGAGAAGCGCGGCCGGTGAATGATCTCGGCGCCGGGCAGGAGCGTGCGCACCAGCGGCGCCATCGTGGCAGAGCCGAGCAGCAGCGTCTCGCTGAGGCCCCGGGCATGCAGGATGCGGTTGGTGAAGACGTGGCCGCGATCGAAATCGGTGGCGACCTGAATCTCGTCGACGGCGACGCATTCGACGGGGACGTCGAGCGGCATGGCCTCGACCGTGCACACCCAGTAGCGCGCCTTCGGGGGCACGATGCGTTCCTCGCCGGTGACCAGCGCCACGTACTGGGCTCCGATCCGGTCCACCACCTTGTGGTAAACCTCGCGGGCGAGCAGGCGCAGCGGCAGGCCGATCATCCCGGAGCGGTGCGCCAGCATCCGCTCGATGGCGAAGAAGGTCTTGCC
>JAEYZJ010000056.1 GCA_023430705.1 Pseudomonadota bacterium
CAGGAACCGCAGTCACCCCAGATGCAACGGCTTGCACCTGGCCCCCAACCCGCTCCGCGATGCCCCGTCGGCACCTCGCATCGAAGCGGTAGGCCCAATCTACAATGGCGCAAAAGCGCGGGGATAAGTTGCTCGCGGCCGGTGCGGGCCGGCACGAAAAAAGCCCCGAACCATGGCTCGGGGCCTGTTCGTCCGACGCAGGCGAGGCCGGCTCAGCGGAAGCGGCCGCCCTTCTGGATGACTTCGATCTTGTAGCCATCGGGATCGGTGGCAAAGAAGAAGCGCGCCACGGGTGTGTCGCCGTTCCTGAAGTCCACCAGCCTGCCCACAGTGATCCCCTCGGCGGTGAACCGGGCATATTCGGCGTCGATGTCATCGACCACCACCGCCAGATGACCATAGCCGTCGCCCAGATCGTATGCGGTGCGACCGTTGTTGATGGTCAGCTCCAGCTCAAAGCCGCCGGTTTCAGCCGCAAGGTAGACGAGGGTGAAATCGGGGAAGGCGATGCGGTCGACCACCTCGAGACCGAAAGCCTTGCCGTACCAGGCGACGGAGCGTTCTTCATCGATGACGCGGATCATCGAGTGGACAAGTCTGGCCAAGGGAGTGGTCCTTATTTGGTGCCGTACATGCGGTCGCCAGCGTCGCCGAGGCCGGGAACGATATAGCCCTTGTCGTTGAGGTGGCTGTCGACGGCGGCGGTGAAGATCGGCACGTCGGGGTGCGCGGTCGAGAAGTTCTCGATCCCCTCCGGCGCGGCGAGCAGGCAGAGGAAGCGGATGTTGTTGGCGCCCCGCTCCTTGAGCTTGTCGACGGCGGCAATCGAGGAATTCGCCGTCGCCAGCATCGGGTCGACGACGATGATCAGGCGGTTGTCGAGCTCGGACGGCGCCTTGAAGTAGTACTCCACCGGCTGCAGCGTCTCATGGTCGCGATAGATGCCGATATGGGCGACGCGGGCTGCCGGCACGAGGTCGAGCATGCCGTCGAGCAGGCCATTGCCGGCGCGCAGGATCGAGGCGAAGACGAGCTTCTTGCCTTTGATCGTGGGGGCCTCCATGGGCATCATCGGCGTCTCGATGGGGATCATCTCGAGTTCGAGGTCGCGCGTCACCTCGTAGCACATGAGATGGGCTATCTCCCTGAGAAGCCTGCGGAACCCTGCAATCGAGGTGTCCTTGTCGCGCATGATCGTCAGCTTGTGCTGGATCAACGGATGGTCGATGACGGTCACGCCGCGCATGCTGGGCCCCATAGGCTAGAGAAAGGACGTCCCGTGCGGGCCGGGTGCAAGACCGAGCCAGCGCGCGATGCTCTCCCCTATATCCGCAAAGGTCGGCCGGATGCCAATGGTTCCGGAGCCGAGGGCCGGGGAAAAGGCGAGGATCGGGATCTGTTCGCGCGTGTGGTCGGTGCCGCGCCACGTAGGATCGTTGCCGTGGTCGGAAGTGAAGATCACGAGGTCGTCGGGGCGCAGCGCCGCGATCAGTTCGGGAATGCGGCCGTCGAACTCCTCCAGCGCCCTGGCGTAGCCCGGAACGTCGCGCCGGTGGCCGTATTCCTGGTCGAAATCGACGAAGTTGGTCATGATGAACGCTCCGTCGGCGGCCATCTCCATGGCCTCGAGCGTGCGGTCGAACAGGACCATGTTGCCGCTGGCCTTGATCTTGTGGGTGACGCCGTGGCCCGCGTAGATGTCGGAAATCTTGCCGATGGCATAGACCTGCCGGCCGGCGTTCCTCGCGCGATCGAGCAGGGTCGGCTCGGGCGGCGCGATGGCGAAGTCGCGGCGGTTGCCGGTGCGCTTGAACTCACTGGCGGTCTCGCCGACGAAGGGACGCGCGATGACGCGGCCGATCTTCAGGGGCGCGGTGAGCTCGAAGGCGGTCTCGCAGAGCCTGTAGAGCCGGTCGAGGCCGAAATGGGTCTCGTGCGCGGCGATCTGGAAGACGCTGTCGGCCGAGGTGTAGCAGATGGGCTTGCCGGTCCGGATCGACTCCTCGCCGAGCTCGGCGATGATGGTGGTGCCGGAGGCGTGCTTGTTGCCGAGGATGCCGGGGAGGCCGGCCTTCTCGACCAGTTGCGCGACAAGATCGGGCGGGAAGGTGGGCTCGGTGAGCGGGAAGTAGCCCCATTCGAAAGGCACCGGCACGCCGGCGATTTCCCAGTGGCCGGATGGGGTGTCCTTGCCCTTCGAGACCTCGCGGCCGACGCCGAAACGCCCGCCCCTGGGCTGGTCGGTGAGGCCGCGCGGGACCCTGCCGGTCGACAGCGCGGCGGCGGCGCCGAGACCGAGCGCGTCGAGATTTGGCAGCGATAACATATAGTTGGCGGCGATGTGGCCGAGCGTGTCGGCGCCCTCGTCACCATAGTCGGCGGCATCGGGCGCCCCGCCGATGCCGAAGCTGTCGAGGATGCAGAGAATGGCGCGGGGCATCAGGGCGCTCCGATACGGTCGGCTATCAGGGGATGCGACGGGGCCGGCCCGTCGGCGATGGTGTAGGCGGCGAGGAAGCGGCGTTGCCCAACTTCTGCCGCGGCTTCGTCACGCGCATGAACGCGACCCAACGGCGTGTGAACGTCGACTGTCCGGCCCAGACCGGCAAGGCGATCGAAGCCGACGCTGTGATCGATGCTGTCGGTGGGGAGGCGGCGGCCGCCGCCGATGGCGACGACGGCCATGCCGACCTCGCGCGTGTCGATGGCAGTGACGATGCCGGCCCGGGGCGCGAGGATATCGCGGACCACCGGGGCGCGGGCCAGATGGGCATCCATCCGCTCGACGAAGTCGGCCGGCCCGCCCAGCCCCGACACCATGCGCGCGAAATGCCCGGTGGCCTTGCCGCTGTCGAGGGCCCGCTCGGCGGCGCCGCGCGGATCGGGGTGGCCGGTGAGTTCGAGCGCGCCGGCAGCCAGCGCCAGCGTCACCTCACGGAGGCGGGGATCCTGGTGGCGGCCGGTGAGGAAATCGATGGCATTGCGGACCTCGAGCGCGTTGCCGGCGGCGGAGGCCAGCGGCTCGTTCATGTCGGTAATGAGCGCCGCGGTCTTCAGCCCGGCGCCGTTGGCGACCGAAACGAGGCTTTCGGCGAGGGCGCGGGACTTTTCGAGCGTCGGCATGAAGGCGCCGGAGCCGGTCTTGACGTCGAGGATCAGCGCGCCGAGCCCGGCGGCGAGCTTTTTCGAGAGGATCGAGGCGGTGATGAGCGGGATGGATTCGACGGTGCCGGTGACGTCGCGGATGGCGTAGAGCACCTTGTCGGCGGGGGCGAGGTCGGCAGTCTGGCCGATGATGGCGCAGCCGGCTTCGCGCACCACCTTGCGGAAGAGCGCGTTGTCGGGGCTGGTGGTGTAGCCGGGGATCGAGTCGAACTTGTCGAGCGTGCCGCCGGTGTGGCCGAGGCCGCGACCGGAGATCATGGGCACGTAGACGCCGCAGGCGGCAAGGATGGGCGCCAGCATCAGCGAGGTGTTGTCGCCGACGCCGCCGGTCGAGTGCTTGTCGACGACGGGGGCGTCGAGACCGGACCAGTCGAGCACGGTGCCCGAGTCTCGCATGGCCTCGGTGAGCGCGACCCGCTCGGGGGTGGTCATGTCGCGGAAGAACACGGCCATGGCGAAGGCGGCGGCCTGGGCGTGCGACACCGAGCCGTCGGTCAGCCCGGCGATGAAGCCGGAGATATCGTCGGCGGCGAGCGCGTGGCCGTCGCGCTTTCTGGCAATGATTTCCTGGGGAAGCAGCGTCATGCGGGAAGTATAGGCAGCTTCACGGCCGGGGCATAGCGGCTCCCGCCCGGTGGCGGAGGGAGCCGATCTCGCTCATGCGCCGTAGGGGATCCAGACGTTCTTGACCTGGGTGGCGCGGCGCAGGAAGTAGTCGCCGCCGAAGCGGTCGCCGTCGCTCAGGTCGTAGTAGAGGCCGCGGCTGGTCCAGGTCTGCTTGAGGTTGCCGACCGAGGCGGCTTCGACCATGGCCGAGGTCTCGGCGTCGCCGGCGAACCAGATGGCGTCGATGCCGTCGTGCTCGGCGAGGGTTTTCGCCAGCACCCTGCTCTCGCCGGTGACGATGTTGAGGACGCCGGAGGGCACGTCGGAGGTTTCGAGGACCTGGTAGAAATCGGTCATCGACAGGGGCGAGCGTTCGGAGGGCACCAGCACCACGGTGTTGCCCATGGCGAGGGCCGGGGCGACGAGCGCGATGGCGCCGAGCAGCGGACGGGACGGCGGGGCGAGGATGGCCATGGCGCCGAGCGGCTCGACCATGGCGGTCGCCACCATGCGCTGCGGCGGGTTGTGGACGGCGCCGTCGTATTTGTCGGCCCAGCCGGCGAAGGCGAAGAGGCGCTCGACGGCGGCGGCGACCTCGGCCGTGCCGTCCTCGCCGGTCTGCGCTGCGATGCGGGCGGCGAACTCGGCGGCGCGGTATTCGAGGTTTTCGGCGAGGAAATAGAGGATCTGCGCGCGGTTGTGGGCCGAGGTGGTGGCCCAGCCCAGCGCGGCGCGGGCGGCTTCGACGGCGTTGCGGATATCCTTGCGGTTGCCGTCGCCGACTTCGCCGACGAGGGTGCCGGCGGGGCCGTGGACGG
>JAEYZJ010000064.1 GCA_023430705.1 Pseudomonadota bacterium
CTTGATCTTGGGATCGAGGATCTTCTTGGTCTCGGCGACCATCTTCCACTCTTCCTTCGTGTAGCCATCCTCCATGAACACATCGATGTGCGGGATGACGTTGAAGGCGATCTGCTTGGTGAACTTCCTGGGTGTCGGGCTGTCGTTGACGAAGATGCCCTTGGTCTGCGCCCAGAGCTCGTCGACACCTTCCTTGCCGGCCCCGGAAACCGACTGGTAGGTCGAGACCACCACCCGCTTGATCTTCGCCAGATCGTGCAGCGGCTTCAGCGCCACGACCATCTGTGCGGTCGAGCAGTTGGGATTGGCGATGATGTTCTTGCGATCGTTGCGCGCCATGTACGCGTCGAGGACATGCGCATTGACCTCCGGCACGACCAGCGGCACGTCGGCGTGGTAGCGCCAGAAGCTCGAGTTATCGACGACGATGCAGCCGGTAGCCCCGATCTTCTCGCCGTATTCCTTGGCGATGGCAGAACCGGCGCTCATCAGCGCGAAGTCGACCCCGCTGAAGTCGAAGTGCTCGAGGTTCTGCACCTTGAGACGCCTGTCGCCATAGCTGATCTCCTGCCCCTGGCTGCGCGCTGACGCGAGCGCGATCACCTCGGAGGCGGGAAAGTTCCGTTCGGCGAGGATGTTGAGCATTTCCCGGCCCACATTGCCCGTGGCCCCGACGACGGCGACGCGATAACCCATTTTGAAAGTCCTTTTGCCTCAAGTCCCCCGCGCCGGGGCCATATGCCCGGCGGCTGACAGCTCCAGCCGCTCCCCGGCGGGAGAGGCCCGGGGATCGGCTCAGGGGGTTTTGGTGGTTTTGGTCGCCGCCGAGGAAAGCGTCATGACTTCACCGGCAGCGCGCATCGCCACCTCGGCTTTCCTCGTCATGTTCCGGTCGATGCGCATCGCGCACGGTCCTCGCTCAAACGGCGAGGCGTTATCTACGCCGAAATGCGGAACTGTCAATGCACAATAGGAAATTGCCTACGTAGGTCGTAGGAGCTGCGGCGCCCCTGTAGGGACCTGCCCGAGGCATACGCGCACCCCCTGTTCACCGCCGGCGTCGCCGTGTATCTCGGCGCCATGACCCAGTATGACATCATAGTGCTCGGCGCCGGGGCGGCCGGCCTCATGGCCGCCATCGAGGCCGGCAAGCGCGGGCGTCGCGTGATCGTGCTCGACCACGCCAAGAATGCCGGCGAGAAGATCCGCATTTCCGGCGGCGGCCGCTGCAACTTCACCAACATCAACGCAACGGTGAAGGCCGGCCGTGACCGCTTCCTGAGCCGGAACCCGCGCTTCGCGCTGTCGGCCCTCGCCCGTTACACGCCGGCAAGGTTCATCGAGCTGGTCGACGCCTATTCGATCCCGTTCCATGAGAAGACCCTGGGGCAGCTCTTTTGCGATGGCTCCAGCCAGCAGATCGTCAACCTGCTGCTCTCGGAGCTGCGCAAGGCCGGGGCCGAGCTGCGGCTGGAAACGGTGATCACCGGCGTCACGCACGCCGACAACAGCTTCACCGTCAATGCCGAAGACGCCTCGTTCACCGCCGGTGCCCTGATCGTCGCCACCGGAGGCAAGTCGATCCCCAAGATGGGTGCGACCGGCTTCGCCTACCAGCTCGCCACCCAGTTCGGCCTCAAGGTCACCGAGACACGCCCGGCCCTCGTGCCGCTCACCTTCGAGCCCCGCATCCTCGAAAAGCTGGCCCCGCTCTCCGGCATCGCCGTCGACCCGACCCGCGTCTCGGTCGGGCGCACCAGCTTTGAGGAAGCGATGCTGTTTACCCATCGCGGACTGTCTGGTCCCGCGATCCTGCAGATTTCGAGCTATTGGCGTGAGGGCGACGCGATCGTCATCGACCTCTTCCCCAGTGGGAACCTGGGCGAGATCCTGCGCGAGGCGCGCGCCACGACACCCAAGCTCCACCTCCAGACCGTGCTGTCGCAGCACCTTGCCAAGCGCCTCGCCCAGATGCTGGCCGAGGACATCGGCATGACCGCCATGATCGGCGACATGTCCGACAAGTCCTTCGCCAGGATCGAAGATGCGCTGCGCCGCTGGACCATCAAGCCGACCGGCTCGGAGGGCTATCGTACCGCCGAGGTGACGCTCGGCGGCATCGACACCGAAGGGCTCGATTCCACGACGATGGCTGCCCGGACGGTGCCGGGACTGTACTTCGTCGGCGAGGCGGTCGACGTCACCGGCTGGCTCGGCGGCTACAACTTCCAGTGGGCCTGGGCCTCGGGCTGGGCGGCCGGCCAAGCCGCCTGATCAGAACTTCCAGCCCACCCGCAACCCGATGTTGGATAGCCCGTCATTGTCCTCGCACATCTCCCAGTTGGAGGTGTGCTCATAGGTGAGGGTCGCGGTGAGGTTTTCGGTCACGTTCATGCCGGCGCCGAACCGCTCGTAGAAGTTCACGCGACAACCGAGATTCCGGCCGTCGTCGGGGGCGTCGGTAAGATAGCCGGTGTGGATGGCGCCGCCGAGGCTGCCCTCGAGATATAGCCCTGTATCGAAGATCGGCAGCTGCCAGGTCAGCCCCGCATGCAGCAGGCTTTCGTCTCCCATGAGGTTGGCGGTCACGCCGATTTCGGGACGCGGCGCGCCAATCCAGCGGAAAGCGTCGATCCGGGGTGACGTGAACAGCACGTCGAAACTGACGTCGCCGATCTCGGTCATGTCCCATTCACCGACGTGATAGGGCCAGAAGTAATGGGAGGCCGCATGGGCGTGCAGCCCGATCCGCACCTCGTCGATGATATCGTCCGACGATTGAATGACAGACTGCGCCTGCGCGGCTCCGCCAAGCGCCAGCACAAGGCCAGCCCGAAGTCGTCTCAGAGAATTCATATCCGCCCCTCATACGGAATGACTGGATAGGACGACGGAATACGGCTCCACGTCAATGGGATATGGAGAGACCGTCACAGGGATGACCGTCATTCTACTTGCCCAGCCGACGGCATCACCTGCATCACTGGACGAAGCCGAGGAACCGTCCGGCCAGCAACGCCGCGAACCACAGCACGATCGAGACCGCAGCCAGCAGCCGGCGCAGCCCGCCGTCCACTAGGGTGAAGACGGCGAAGTTGAGGGCGGCAAGCCCGATCAGCCCGAGCTTGCCGAGGAACAGCGGCATCGCCGCATACTCGCTGGCGCGCACCGAGAACAGCATCGCGCCAGTCAGCACCGCGAGCGCGAAACCCGCGAAGGCGGTACGACGCAGCAGCGGCGTGAACTGAGGCCCTGCCGGCCCGCGCAGCACCCCGATCACGCGCAGGTCCATCAGCAGCACGGTGGTCAGCACCGCTCCGACCGCGAGGATGTGGAGGGCGCTGAGCACCGGATAGACGAAGAACGAGGTGCGCAGCGCTGCGACCACCGGCGACCGCTCGAGGCCGGCGAGCGCAGCCTCCATCGGCTAGTTGGCCGGAGCGCGTTGTGGATAGACGTCGTAGACCTCACCGCGCACGGTGATGCGCACCGCCTTCATGCGCCTCTCCTCCGGATCGAGCGAGCGGTTGCCGAGCGCCACGACCTCGTCGCCGGGGCTGGCGGTGTCCTCGCTGAAGCCGGCGGCCATGGTCGGGCCCGGCGGGGCCAGTTCCACCCGCCATATCTCGCCCTCGACGTCGACCTCGAGCG
>JAEYZJ010000073.1 GCA_023430705.1 Pseudomonadota bacterium
AGCGCGTCGATGTCGAGGCCGGAATCGGTCTCGTCGAGGATGCACATCTTGGGCTTCAGCAGCGCCATCTGGAGGATCTCGGCGCGCTTCTTCTCGCCGCCCGAGAAGCCGACATTGAGGGCGCGCTTCAGCATGTCGCTGTCGATGTTCAGCGCCTTGCCCGCTTCCTTGACCGACTTCATGAAGTCGGGCGTCGAGATTTCACCTTCGCCACGCGCCTTGCGCTGCGCATTCAGCGCCGCCTTGAGGAAGGTCATGGTGGCGACGCCCGGAACTTCGATCGGGTACTGGAAGGCGAGGAACAGCCCGGCCACGGCGCGCTCGTTCGGCTCCATCTCGAGGATGTTCTGGCCGTCGAGCAGCACTTCGCCCTCGGTGACCTCGTAGTCTTCCTTGCCGGCCAGCACATAGCTCAGCGTCGACTTGCCCGAACCGTTGCGGCCCATGATGGCGTGCACTTCACCGCGCGGCACCACAAGGTTCACGCCCTTGAGGATTTCGCGTTCCTCGATGCGCACGTGAAGGTTGCGGATTTCGAGCATAGGGGTGGTCATTGTTGTCTCCGGATTTGGTGGGAGTCGCCGGTCGGCGCCTCACGGGATTGGGTCAGCCGACGCTGCCTTCGAGCGAGATCGAGATGAGCTTCTGTGTCTCGACCATGAACTCCATCGGCAGGTGCTGCAGCACGTCGCGGACGAAGCCGTTGACGATCAGCGCCACCGCTTCCTCCTCGGAAAGGCCGCGCTGCATGGCGTAGAACATCTGGTCGTCCGAGATCTTGGACGTCGTCGCCTCGTGCTCGAACACGGCGCTCGAGTTGCGGCTTTCGATATAGGGCACCGTGTGGGCGCCGCACTTGTCGCCGATCAGCAGGCTGTCGCACTGCGTGAAGTTGCGGGCGCCCTTGGCCTTGGCATGGGCCGAGACCTGGCCGCGATAGGTGTTGTCCGAAAAGCCGGCCGCGATGCCCTTGGAGATGATCCGCGAGGTCGTGTTCTTGCCCAAGTGCAGCATCTTGGTGCCGCTGTCGACCTGCTGGTAGCCGTTCGAAATCGCGATCGAGTAGAACTCGCCCGACGAGTTGTCGCCGCGCAGGATGCAGCTGGGATACTTCCAGGTGATGGCCGAGCCGGTTTCCACCTGCGTCCAGCTGATCTTGGAGTTGTCGCCACGGCAGTCGCCACGCTTGGTGACGAAGTTGTAGACGCCGCCCTTGCCCTCCTTGTCGCCCGGGAACCAGTTCTGGACGGTCGAGTACTTGATCTCGGCGTCCTTCATGGCGACGAGTTCGACCACCGCCGCGTGCAGCTGGTGCTCGGCGCGAGCCGGGGCCGTGCAGCCTTCGAGATAGCTGACATAGGAGCCTTCGTCGGCGATCAGCAGCGTACGCTCGAACTGGCCGGTCTTGGCCTCGTTGATGCGGAAATAGGTCGAAAGCTCCATCGGGCAGCGCACGCCCTTGGGAATGTAGCAGAACGAGCCGTCGGTGAAGACCGCCGAGTTCAGCGTGGCATAGTAGTTGTCGGACGGCGGGACCACGGTGCCGAGATACTGCTTCACGAGCTCGGGGTACTCGCGGATGGCCTCCGAGATCGAGCAGAAGATGATGCCCATCTTGTTCAGCTCTGCCCGGAAGGTCGTCGCGACCGACACGGAGTCGATCACCGCGTCCACGGCCACCCGGGGCTGTTCCACGCCGGCCAGCAGTTCGCGCTCCTTCAGCGGCACGCCGAGCTTCTCGTACATCTCGAGCAGCGCCGGATCGACCTCGTCGAGCGACTTGGGCCGGTTCGTCCCCTTGGGGGCCGCGTAGTAGTACATGTCCTGGAAGTCGATCTTGGGGTAGTGCACCTTGGCCCAGGTCGGCTCTTCCATCGTGAGCCAGCGCTTGTACGCGTCAAGCCGCCACGCGAGCATCCACTCGGGCTCTTCCTTCTTCATCGAGATGAAGCGGATCACATCCTCGTTCAGACCCTTGGGAGCCTTCTCGGACTCGATGATCGTCTCGAACCCATACTTGTATTTCTCGACATCGAGCGCGAGCACCTTCTCTACGGTGTCGTCCTCGATCTCTTCCTTCAAAGTCGGGATGTCGTAACGGGCCATCGTCTTCTTCCTATGCTGCGGCGCCGTGGCGGGCGCGGTGACGCCCGACGACTTCGCTGAAACCATTGAGATAAGCCTCTACGTCCGATTTGGTAGAGGACCAGCCGAAGCTTACTCGCATTGCACACTCGCCGAGCCCGGCCGGCACGCCCATGGCGTCGAGCACATGGCTCGGGCCGACCTTGCCGGAGGAGCAGGCTGAGCCCGACGAAACCGCCAGTCCGGCGAGGTCGAGCCCCATCATCGCCACCGAGTTCCTGAGCCCGGGGACGGCGAAATTCGTAACGTTGCCGATACGGTCCGAGTTCTCGCCGAAGACGACGAGATCAGGCGCCACGGCGCGCATCCCCTCCTCGGCAAGCTGCACCAGCGTGGTCGTATCGGCGTCATGGAAGCGCTGCGGGAACGTCTCCGCGGCCGCGCCGAAGCCGGCGATCGCAGCAGCGTTCTCCGTGCCCCCGCGCCGGCCGCTTTCCTGGCCGCCCCCGGGGATCAGCCGCACCTGGTCGGCATGCCCCTTCATCAGCAGCGCGCCCACGCCGGCCGGACCGCCGATCTTGTGGGCGCTCACCGCCATCAGGTCGGGAGCCCGCGAGGCGAACTCGAGCCCGAGCTTGCCGAAGGCCTGCACCGCATCCACGAAGAGGTAGTGCGGGCTCGGCCCGACCAGCATCTCGATGCGATCGACAGGCTGGATCACGCCGGTCTCGTTGTTGACGAGATGAACCGCCACCAGCAGCCGCATGCCGACGAGGTCGGCGGCGTTCAGTGCGGCGGCAATCTCGTCGACCCGGATCAGACCGTCGCCGTCGAGCCCGATCTTCTTGACCGGCAGCCCCGTTGCGTCGGCAGCCTTGAGCACGGCGGCATGGTCGCCTGCCGACACCACGATCGCGTCGACGTTGAAGGCGCGGGCGCCGGCGACGATGGCCTGCGTGATCGCCTCGGTCGCCGATCCGGTGAACACCACCTGCTCGCGCTCCGCCCCGGCGAGCTTTGCAACCTGGGCACGGGCGCGGTCGATCACGCCGCGCAGCGCCCGGCCCGAGGCGTGTACCGAAGAGGGATTGCCGATCAGGTCCAGGGCAGCGACGAGCGCCTCGCGCGCTTCCGGAAGAAGCGGCGCGGACGCATTGTGATCAAGATAGATCGCCTGTCGCGTCATCGAACCCGAGTCTTGTTGCGCTTCGAATGGCACCCTGCGACGCTGTCGCGATCGCCGGGGCCCGAAACAAATCTTGAAATCGGGCGCTCACTTTCTCTACAAGGAGCGCTCACCAGCAACCGGAAGCGGTTGGAACTCCCAACTGCCGCCTCGGAATACCCAGTTTAGAATTATTCGAAACTGGAGTTTTCGGCCCATGTTTTAGGCAGCGGCACGTCATTCGTCAAGCCGAGAGACCGGCCCGGGCGTGGGGCATGTGCCCAGCGCATAGAGGCCGGCGAGGCCAAGGAAACGACTTATGCCAGAAGTGATCTTCAACGGACCCGAAGGACGCCTCGAGGGGCGCTACCAGCAGGGCAAGGATCCGAACGCACCGATCGCCATCGTTCTGCACCCGCACCCGCAGTTCGGCGGGACGATGAACAACCAGATCGTCTACAACCTCTTTTACATGTTCGCGAACCGCGGCTTCTCGGTCCTGCGCTTCAACTCGCGCGGCGTCGGCCGCTCGCAGGGCATGTTCGACCACGGCATCGGCGAGCTCAGCGACGCAGCGGCGGCGCTCGACTGGCTGCAGAGCCTCAACCGCGAGTCGCGCGGCTGCTGGATCGCCGG
>JAEYZJ010000169.1 GCA_023430705.1 Pseudomonadota bacterium
CGCTTTGCCAGAGGCCTGGTGGGAGATGGACTATCAGGACTTTCTGCGTGAGCGCCGCACCTTGATGGCTCGGGTGGTTCACGACGCCTACCGCAAGCTGTGCGGCGATGTAGAGCCCGATGCGCCAATCAGGCTATCGGTGAAGGAGTTGTTGGCGTCGGGCGAGACGGACGCCGTGGAGTTCAAGTCGACTCTGCGCACCAACCTGCATACCGGCCAGATCGACGAGAAAATGCACCTCGCCGCGCTGAAGACGATTGCTGGCTTTCTAAACGCCAAGGGCGGCACCTTGATGATTGGCGTCGCCGACGACGGCAAGGTAATTGGCCTCGGTGCGGACGGCTTCCCGAACGAGGACAAGATGGCGCTGCACCTCGTCAACTTGATCCGCGATCGGATCGGCGAGCTTTTTCTTCCCTATGTCCATCCCCACTTCGACGAGCAGGATGGGGAGCGGGTGATGGTGGTTCAGTGTGAGGCTGGCCCGAAGGCGGCTTTCATCAAGGACGGGGGCGCACATCGGTTCTTCGTCCGGGGCGCCAATGCGACGGCCGAGTTGTCGGGCAGTTCAGTCACCGACTATGTGAAGTTCCGGTTTCCCTGAAGCGTCGGAATGTCGGGGGACACGTCTCGGCGGCAGGCAGCCGCCGAAGTCCCCCAAGAACGCGACGATGTTCATGCGTCTCGCTCAATGGAAAGGGGGCTGGCGGTGACCCCAGAAAAGCAAAAAGCCTCCCCGGGGGGAGGCTTTGAACCGTTGGTGCCCTGGAGAGGACTCGAACCTCCACGTCGTTAAACACACGGACCTGAACCGTGCGCGTCTACCAATTCCGCCACCAGGGCAATCCGATGGGCGCCGCTACGTAGGTGAAGGCGCGGGGCGTGTCAATGCGCCGATTGCGGCTTTGCGACAGAATGTCGAAATCGGCGCCCGGGACGGCGGCGTGCATGGCAGCTGCGACCCCGGCGCCCTCGACACGGCCCGCGTGTGCGCGCTAGAAGCGGCCAGCCTGATTGCGCCAAAACGGAGCCCGCTCACGCCATGGAGTCCTCGAACAATCTCGTCACCATCTTCGGCGGCGCCGGTTTCATCGGGACGCAACTGGTGCAGGTGCTGGCCTCGCGGGGCTACCGCATCCGCGTCGCCGTGCGCCGGCCCGATCTCGCCGGACACGTGAAGCCGCTCGGCATGGTGGGGCAGGTGATGCCCATCCAGGCCAACATCCGCAACGCCGAGTCGGTGGCCCGCGCCGTTCGCGGCGCCCGCATCGTCATCAACCTCGTCGGCATCGGCCACGAGCGCGGACGGCAGCGGTTCAGCGCCGTGCATGCGGCCGGCGCCCGCAACGTCGCCGAAGCGGCCAGCGCCTTCGGGGTCGAGCATCTCGTGCATCTGTCGGCGCTGGGCGCCGATCCGCAGAGCCCGAGCGCCTATGCGCGCAGCAAGGCGCAAGGTGAATCCGAGGTGCTGGCGGCGTTTCCGTCCGCCGTGGTGCTCCGTCCCTCGATCGTCTTCGGGCCGGACGACGGCTTCTTCAACCGCTACGGCATGCTGGCGCGCCTCCTGCCCGTGGTGCCGGTGATCGGCGGCAAGACGCGCTTCCAGCCGATCTATGTCGGCGACCTGGCGCTCGCCATCGCGGCCGCCGCCGAAGGCGTGGTCAAGGGCGGGCGCATCTACGAGCTCGGCGGGCCCGAGGTCGCGACCCATGCCGACCTCGTCAGGCGCGTCATCACCGAGACCGGCCGCCGCAACCCCACCGTGCCGCTGCCGGCGGGGCTGGCCAAGCTCCTCGCGCTGCCGCTGGCGCTGCTGCCCTCGCCGCTCGTCACCGCCGACCAGATCGAACTGCTCCAGACCGACAACGTCGTGTCGGACGCAGCCGCGGCCGAAAAGCGCACGCTCGCCGCCTTCGGCGTCGTGCCCACGGCGATGGGCGCGATCCTGCCCAGCTACCTGTGGCGCTTCATGCGGCACGGCCAGTTCGACCGCCAGGCCGCCTGACCCCTCAGCCGAAGTCGGGGGGCAGGCCGAGGTCGCGCCTCAGGTAGGCCGGCATCTCGTCGAGGTTGAGCTGCTGCACCGGGGGGCGCAGCGTGCGCCGCAGCAGCCGGTTGGCATGGGCGCGCAGCACCATCGTGCGGACCCAGCCGGCAACGCCCCTGCCGGCGCGCGGCGCCACGCCGGCCCTGCCATGCCGTATCCCTGCGGCCGCTTCGGCTTCGATCACAAATCCCACGCTCATCGGGCAACTCCTCGTCCTTGCTCTTGTCACGCCACCTTATGCGCGTAAGGCTGACATCCCGTGTCAGGGTTGATCGTGTAGAAGGTTGCTCATGCGTGCCAGTCGCCTGCTCACCATCCTGATGATCCTCCAGACCCGGGGGCGGACCAGCGCCGAAAAGCTCTCCGAAGAGCTCGAGGTCTCGATCCGCACCGTCTATCGCGACATCGACCAGCTGAGCGCGGCGGGCGTGCCGGTCTATGCCGAAACCGGGCGCAATGGCGGCTTCGCGCTGCTCGACGGCTGGAAGACGCGGCTCAACGGCCTGACCGCGCCCGAGGCGCGCGCCCTGTTCTTTTCCGGCCTGCCCGGGCCGGCCGGCGACCTGGGGCTGGGCGACGAGGCGGCACAGGCCGAACTGAAGCTGCTCGCGGCGCTGCCGGCCGACTGGCAGGCCGAGGCGCGGCGCATGAGCTCGCGCTTCCACCTCGATCCGCGCGGCTGGTTCCAGCCCGGCCACAAGCCGGAATTCCTCAAGCTGGTCGCCGAGGCGGTGTGGAACGAGACGCGCATCGCCATCCGCTACGAGAGCTGGAAGGACACGCGCGACCGCATCATCGAGCCGCTCGGCCTCGTGCTCAAGGGCGGCGTCTGGTACGTGGTGGCGCAACGCGAGGCCGCGGTCCGCACCTACCGGCTGTCGCAGATCCAGGCGCTCGGCCCGACCGGCGAGACGTTCTCCCGGCCCCGCGACTTCGATCTGCCGGCCTACTGGGTCGAGGCGACGCGCAAGTTCGAGCGCGACATCTATGTCGGCACCGCGCGGGTGCGCGCCAGCGAGCGCGGCCGGCGCAAGCTGCGCGAGCTCAGCGACACCGTGCGCAACGCCGTCGACGCGCTGACCCTCATCCCCGATGCCGAGGGCTGGGCCGAGTTCGATGTGCCGATCGAGGAAGTGGGCTGGGCGAGCTTCGAGTTCATCAAGCTGGGCGACGATGTCGAGGTGCTGGGGCCGCCCGAGCTGCGCGCCCGGGTGGTCGGCAACGTGGAGAAGATGGCGCGTCTCTACGGGCTCGCTGGCAAGTAGCGCCGCCGACGGCTATGACCTTGGCATGCCGCGCCCCAAGCTCGTATCCGATGCCGAAGTCCTCGACGCCACGCTGCGCGTGATGCTGCGCCTCGGCCCCGACCGCTTCACCCTCACCGACGTGGCCCGCGCGGTGGGCCTCAGCCGCGCGGCGCTGATCCAGCGCTTCGGCGACAAGGCGGCCCTGCAGCGCCAGACCATGCAGCGCCAGACCGACGTGGTGCACGAGTATTTCGCCAATGCGCCACGGCAGACCGGCCTCAAGGCGCTCTGGGCCATGCTGCGCGACCTGATTGCCGGGCTGGGGACGGGCGAGGACTTCTCCGGCTACCTGCTGCTCGCCTGGGGCGACGTGAACGACCCCGACCTCAACCGGCTGGCACGCGAGCGCAACGCAGCCGTGCGCGACAGCATCCTCACCCGCCTGCCGCCCGGGCCGGAGGCCGACACCAATGCCGGCCTGATCCAGGCCGTCATCCAGGGCGCCAGCATGCTCTGGATGGTCGGGCAGGAGGGTGGACTGGCCGAGTTCGTGGAAGCCCAGACGCACAAGATCATCACGCGGCTCTACCCCGGCCAGCCGCTGGACTAGCCGTGGCGGGGCCAGTCCATCTCGCTCGGCTTGATTTATAACCGACGTGTAGGTTATAAACGCTGCATGACTCTGCCGCGCTATGCCCTCGACCTCAGCCATGACGCCTTCGCCGCGCTCCCGCCTGCGCAGGGGCTCGGCTACCGCGACCTGTTCTCGCCGCACGAGGACCCGCCGCGCGCGCTGCGCCGCTGGGCCGACGCCAGCGGGCTGGCGGCGCGGGCGCTCACCCGTCGCGACCGGGTGACATCCCCGATGTCGGAGAAGACGCTGTTCGGCCTCCGCGACGGCTATGCCATCGAGACGGTGCTGATCCGGCGCCACGACGGCTACACCGCCTGCGTCTCCTCGCAGGTCGGCTGCGCCTTCGCCTGCCGCTTCTGCGCCTCGGGGCAGGCGGGACTGAAGCGCAACCTCAGCCCCGGCGAGATCGTCGAGCAGGTGGTCCGCCTCGGCCGGAAGGTCAACCGCGTGGTCTTCATGGGCATCGGCGAGCCGCTCAACAACTACGAGAACGTGCTCGCCGCCATCCGCATCCTGCGCGACCGGCGGGGGCTCGACTTCCCGGCGAGCGGCATCACCATTTCGACCATCGGCATTCCGCGGGCGCTGAAGGCGCTGCGCGAGGAGCACCTGAAGCTCAACCTCACCATCTCGCTGCATGCGACGACCGACGAGGCCCGCGCCGGGCTGATCCCCGGGGCGCGCAAGCACGCCATCGCCGACGTGATCGGCGGCGCGCTGAGCTGGGCCCGCCGGCACAACCGCACGGCGACCTTCGTCTACCTGCTGCTCCCCGGGATCAACGACACCGAGGCCGACCTCGCCCGGCTGGTCGGCATGTTCCGCCACCAGCCGGCGCGCCTCAACCTGATGCGCTGGAACAGCGTCGACGGCCTCGGCTTCAGCCGCGTCCCGGATGCGCGCCTCCACCGCTTCCGCACCGGGCTGGCCCGCGCCGGCATCCCCGTCGTCGTCCGCGACACCCAGGGCAAGGGGATCGACGCGGCCTGCGGCCAGCTCTGGCTGCGCGACCTGCAGGGGCACCCGCTCGCCCGCGCCGTCTGATCCGCCCCCACGGCTTTGACATCCGGCCTCCCCGTAAGTAACCACTCGGTTCGGAGGAGACTGTCATGGCATTGTTGAACGAGGACCGGCTGTTCGACGCCGAGCCCAGGGCGAGGGCGCTGGCGCAGGCGCTCCATGCCGGCATCAGGGACCTGCCGCTGGTGTCGCCGCATGGCCATACCGAGCCGCGCTGGTACGCCGAGAACGCACCCTTCCCCGATCCCGCGCAACTGCTGATCGTCCCCGACCACTATGTCTTCCGCATGCTCTACAGCCAGGGCATCCGGCTCGAGGACCTGGGCGTGCCGGCCACCGACGGCAGCCGGGTGGAGACCGACGGGCGCACGATCTGGCGGCTGTTCGCGCGCCACTACTACCTCTTCCGGGGCACGCCGACCCGCCTGTGGCTGGACCACACCCTGGCGACGCTGTTCGGCATCGAGGAGCGGCTCGGCGAGCACAATGCCGATGCGATCTACGACCGGATCGCCGAGTGCCTCGCCCGTGACGAGTATCGCCCCCGGGCTCTCTTCGAGCGCTTCAACCTCGAGGTCATTTCCACCACGGACGCCGCGACCGACGAGCTGAAGTGGCACCGGATGATTCGCGACAGCGGCTGGCAGGGCAGGGTGGTGCCCGCCTACCGCCCCGACGCGGTGGTCGACCCCGATTTCGCCGGCTTCGCCGCCGGTCTCGATCGCCTCGGCGAGCTGACCGGAGAGGATACCGGCCACTGGAACGGCTATCTCGAGGCGCACCGCAAGCGCCGCGCCTATTTCAGGGAGTTCGGCGCCACCTCCTCCGACCACGGCCATCCGACGGCGGAGACCGCCAACCTCAACCCCAGGGAGGCCGGACACCTGTTCGACCGGGTGCGCAGCGGCAGGGCCGACGCGCGCGAGAAGGCGCTGTTCCGGGCCCAGATGCTGACCGAGATGGCCCGCATGTCGATCGACGACGGCCTGGTGCTGCAGATCCACCCGGGCGCCTGGCGCAACCATGCGCCCGGCATCCTGGCCCGTTTCGGCCGCGACAAGGGCTTCGATATCCCGACCCGCACCGACTATGTCGCGGGGCTGAAGCCGCTGCTGGATGCCGTCGGCACCGATCCGCGCCTCTCGATCATCCTCTTCACGCTCGACGAGAGCACCTATGCGCGCGAACTGGCGCCGCTCGCCGGCGTCTATCCCTCGCTGAAGCTGGGCCCGCCCTGGTGGTTCCACGACAGCCCCGAGGGCATG
>JAEYZJ010000176.1 GCA_023430705.1 Pseudomonadota bacterium
GCCGACAGCAGTCGCCGCCCCTTGAGCGTGGCCGGGTCCTTGGGGCCCCAGGCCTCGAACAGCTCGAGCAGCTTCTTGCGCGCGCCGTCTTCGTTCCAAGTGCGGTCGCGCTTCATCAGGGCCACCAGCGTCTCGGCGGCCTCGATGCGGCGTCCGTCGGCGTTGTACTTCACCGCGAGGTCGAAGCGGGCCTGGTGGTCGTCGGGGTTCTGCGCAAGCCGGGCGGCCAGCTCGTCGGTCTCGCCCAGGTCCGCGGCCTCGCCGAGAAGCTTCAGCGACTGGACCAGGGCGTTGTAGGCGTCACCCTTGCGCTCGGCCTCGGGCATGGTGTCGAGCACGGCCTGGGCCTGCTCGGTGTCCTCTGCGGCAAGGAACACCTTCGTCATGCCGAGGATGGCGCCGGGATGGTCGGGTTTGTGCTGCAGCACCATGCCGTAGATCTGGGCGGCCTGGTTGAGGTCGCCGGCCTCGAAGGCGGCGCCCGCCGCTTCCACAGCGTTGCGGATCTCTTCATCAATGGAGCCGGGGGCGGGCTGGCCGGCCGGGGCGGCGGCGATCACCTTGTCGGCGAACCGGCGCACTTCGCTCTCGGGAATGGCGCCGAGGAACGCGTCGACCGGGCGGCCGCCGGCAAAGGCGAAAACGGCGGGGATCGACTGGATGCCGAGCTGGCCGGCGACGCCAGGATTCTCGTCGATGTTGATCTTCACCAGCCTGATCTTGCCGGCCTTCTCGTTGATGACCTTCTCGAGGTTGGGCGTCAGCTGCCGGCACGGGCCGCACCAGGGGGCCCAGAAGTCGACGAGGACCGGCGCCTCGAGCGAAGCGTCGATGACGTCGGCCTTGAAGGCGCGGTCGGTCGATTCCTTGATCAGCGCTGCCGCCGGCGGCGTGTTCGAGGCACTCGGGGTGTTCATTTCGTTAAGCGACATGCTGATGTTCCTGACCGATCGTCCCCAGGAAAGGGGCCGTATCACCTAGAGAATCCTGCGCCCAGAGGGCTTCCGGCGACAACCTTTATCACGGCTTTCACAGGACCAGAATTATGGGTTGCAAACCCGCTTTCGATTGGGCATATAGGCGCCCGTCGACCCGATGCCAAGCGCAACAGCGCGGCGGCGGCGGGTGGTCTGGAGTGCGGGTGTAGCTCAGGGGTAGAGCATAACCTTGCCAAGGTTAGGGTCGAGGGTTCGAATCCCTTCGCCCGCTCCATTATCCTCCCTTCGCAAGGGGAGGATGACAAAGGCGCCTTCGGGCGCCTTTTTGTTTTTCCGGGTTTTTCCGCTCAGGGGCGGCTCAGCAGGTAGCCGAGCAGCAGGTAGTGCTCGGCCGGCGAGCGCAGCAGCAGGGGGCCGGCCGGGCTCAGGTTGCCGATGGCGGTCGAGTTGGGCAGGGCAGGAGCCGGAGCCGGCCCGGCGTTGAGCCAGAGCAGCGGCAGGCCGAGGGCGCCGAACATCCGGGTGAGATCGTAGCTGGTGCCCGAGAAGGCTTCGGTGCGCCCGGTGATGGCGTCGTCGTGGCTCAGGCGAAAACCGCCCTCTCCGGCGCGGACGCGGTGGCCGACATCGGCGTCGGGCGGTAGCGCCGCGAACTCCGGCGAAGCGCGCACATGGGCGATGGCGGCCTCACGGTCCGGAAAGCCGAGGCCACGATCCCGGATAGCCTGGGCGATCACCGGGTCGGCATCCACGGAATACTCGGGTCCCAGGTCGATCGAGACGAAGTTGCGCGGCTGCAGCCGCCCCATCGTCGTGGCCAGCAGGGCAATGGCGGCGCCCCAGCCGCAGCCGAGAACCGTGGCACCCCGGCCATGCTGGGCCAGCACGGTTGCCGCGGCCCCCACCATGCGGCGCAGGTTGTACTGGCCGGGCTTGTCGAAATGGGCGCTGTCGCCGCGGCCGAACATGTCGGCGGCGACGAGCCTGACGCCGTTGCGCGCGAGGAACGCGCCCAGCGGATCGAAATCGCGCGCGTTGCCGACAAAGCCGTGGAAGCAGATGATTCGCGCCCGCTCCTCGGCCGGCTCGAAGGTGCGCACGTTCACGCCTGCCAGCGCACGGCCGAAGGGGAGCAGCAACTGCTCGGTGGTGACCTGGAACTCCGTCATGCCGTCTGCCGCGCCGCCTTCACTTTTTCGAACAACCCGATCAGCGCCGTTATGCGCGGTGCGGGGTCATGGCGCTGCCAGGCGGTGCGCGCCAGCTCCACATGCTCGTCGTAGAAGTCCGCTTCCTCGGTCAGGAGCCGCAGCGCCTCGACCCAGTCGAGTGCCGCGAGCTTGGCGGGAATCAGCCAGTGATTCTGGATCATCGGTTGCGGCGGCGGAATGAGGATGCCGGCCTCGCCGAGGACCTCGGGTATGCCGCCGCGGTCGGTGGCGACCACCGGAATGCCCAGCGACAGCGCCTCGACGGCGGACCGGGCGCCGCTTTCGTGCCACAGCGAGGGCTGCAGCAGGATGCGGGTGCGGGCGAAGACGGCGCCCATGTCGCTCTGCAACCCGACGCGCTCGATATTGGCCATGCGCGAGAAGGGCATGCCGGTGCGCTGCTCGGCGGTCGCAAGGGTGGCGCGGCTCTCGACCACGAGGAAGCGCAGGTCGGGCACGATCTCGGCCGCGAGCTCGGCGATGCGATAAAACAGGGTGACGCCCTTTTCCGGCGACGGGTTCACGAACAGCACCCGGTCGCGCGGGGCGTCGGCGGGCAGCACCGGCGGTTCGATGAACTTGCCGATGGCGACGCCGTCGAGACCGAGCCGGTCGAGGTAGAGGGCGCGGGTCGATTCGGTGTCGAACACCACCTGGTCGATTCCGGCAAAGCTCGAGAGGTTCCGGTAGCCGGGATTGGCGAGATAGAAGACGGTGCCCACGCCCTGGGCCTGCGCGGCCCTGACGAGGCTTCTCTCGAACAGTCCGGCGCCGTAGCTGATCAGGATGTCGGGACGGAAATCGGCCAGCATGCGCTGCGCCTCGTCGAACAGGCGTTCCTCGTCGGCGCGGGTCTGGAGCATGCGGGCATTGCGCGCCATAGGCACGATGAAGTGCTCGACGCCTGCTTCCTCGAAGCGCCAGGGCCGGGTGAGCGGGGCGGCAGGATCGAGTGGCGTCGCGCCGGCGCGCCGGAGGTTCTCGACATTGTCGGTCGACTGGACGCGGTCGAAGATCGACCCGGTCAGCGACTTGCACACCACACCCCGCCGCTGCAGCAGCCGGAAGATGGTGCGAATCGAGATGGCCGCGCCGCTGCTGGGGTCCACGAGGCAGTTGGCGGCGCTGAACATCACCCGCATGTCAGCTCGCCTCGCGCACGAGCAGGCGCTGGCCGCCGAGGCGGCGCATGCTGGCGATGAAGTCGAACTCGATGCGCGACTGGTCGATCAGGCTGAACTCGAGCCGCGGGATCAGTACGGCGAGCGCGGTCGCCATCTCGACATTGGCGATGCGGGAGCCCGCGCAGCCACGCCGGCCGCCTCCGAAGGGCATGGACGGGCCTTGTGAAGGTTCCTCCTCGTAGCGCTTGAGGCGGATCTGGGAAGGCGCCGGGAACCGGCGCGCGTCGTGGTGCATGCCGATGATCGAGATCAGCACCCGGCTGCCGTCCGGGATGTCGGTGCCACCGACCTGGTCGGGACCGAGTGCGATGCGGCTCAGCATCGGCACGGGCGGAAAGATGCGCAGCACCTCGTTCAGGAAATACTGCAGTTCCGGCACAGTCTCGAGCCGCTCGAGCGTCGGCGGTTCGTCGCCGAGGGCGGTGCGCAGCTTGTCCCGCAAGCTGTTCTGCAGGTCGGGGGCGGTGGCGAGGAGGAAGGCGGCCCAGCCGAGTGCGGCGGCGGTGGTGTCGAACCCGGCAAAGAGCAGGGAGGATATCTCGGCCACCGGGTCGGCCCCGTGGGCCTCGCCGGCCTTGATGTCGCGCACCAGTTGCGAGCCCTCGGGTCTGCTCAGGGCCGTTCGAACGGCGGTGATGATGCGCTCGCGGGCCGCCTGGTAGGTGGCGCGTTCCTCGGGCGTTTCCGGGGCAACCGCGCCGCCTACGTTCCAGTTGCGGCGCGACCCGTAGCGCAGCACGTGGCGAAAGTCGTCGAGTACGCCGTCGACATCGACGCCGTGATTGCCGAAGGCGACCGCCGAGATCACCTGGGCCGCAGCACGGTTCAGCGTGGGGTCGAGCACAACTGCGCCCGCGGCATCGCGCCGGGCCAGCAGTTCTCCGGCAGCTTTCGAAAAGGCGCTGGCGGTCGCGTTGGCGACATCGGCAGGGCGAGCGGCGGCGATATGCGGCTGCGACAGACCCTGGAGGTACTCCCAGCGTTCGCCGTCCGTGGTGAGCCGGGTCCCGCCGAAGAAGCCGGCGAAACCGCCGAAGTTCTTGCGGTACCTGGCGCCCTGTTCGCGCAGCACGTGGCGGATCTGGCCGGCATCCTGCATCAGCAGCAGCTGTTCGGTCCCAATCCTGAGCCCGAGGGTCTGGCCCGGAGCGCGCCTCGCGATCTCATACAGCGCGCCGACGGTGTTCTCCCGCCATGGCTGCGCTAGCGGTCCGGTATTGAGGTCGAGGACGTGCATCTTGGCCCAGCCAATGAGAACGGCCGCACCCGTGCGTCGGATGCGGCCGAAGCCTGTCGTACGTGACGACCGTGTTAGTCGAAGTAGCCGGTCAGCTTGAGCGTCGGCCCATGCGTCCAGCGGGTGTCACTGTCACCGCCGCTGGGGCCACCAGAAGTGGATCCGATGCCGAACAGCCCTTCCGTACGATAGCCAAGCGTGACGGTCGTCGCCGGGTCGAGATGCATGTCGAGCCCGAGAGCGGCCTCGAGGTTGTAGACAACCCTGCTTTCTTCCGCGCCGGGCAGCGAGATCGGAAGACCACCACCGCTCCAGACGGAGACGTCCTGCCGGGCGGTGCCAAAGAGCGCGGCACCGGCCACCATGCCCGACACGCCGAACATGCTGTCGCCGATGGGAGCCGAGACTTCAACACCGAGGCGCGGGCCGACACCGAAGAACTCTTCGCTGTAGTCTACGCCATACCCAATCTTGTCGGGTCCGCCGCTGCCGCCGCTGCCGCCGCTGGCGACGGCGCTGGCGCTGATCGAGTCCTTGTAGTGCAGACCGCGCACGCCGGCGAAAAGTCGCACGTTCATGCTGTCGGTGAGGGCGGGGCGATAGCCCACCTCGAAGTCCATCGTCTCGTAGTCGAACGCGTTAGTGAGCGTGCCGAGCGCCGAGTAGTCCAGGCCGCCGCTGCCACCACTGCCACCACTGCCGCCGCTACCACCGCTGAACTCGATATAGTAGCTGGCGTTCGACTCCAGCTGGCGGTTGAGGGCAGCGCTGGCGCGCACGTCCCACGTCGGGTCGATCTGCTTGCCCAGCGAGAGCGCAGCGCGGTAGCCGCGAATGTCCTGGATGTCCTGGTCGTACTCGATGACGCCGCCGCCGCTCGGTGAGCCCGAGCCCAGCTTGTCCTCGGCGAGGGTGTTGACCCCGAACAGCGCCCCACCTTCGACGCTCAGAGTGAAACCCTCGGGTACGCTCGGTGCTTCGACAACTCCGGCGTCGGCCGCGTGAGCCCCCGTCGCGACAGCCGCAAGGGCGACGGTCGACACCGAGCTCATCAACAGGACACTACGCTTCATGGCAATTCCTTCCCAAATATGGCGAAAGAGTGAAGCCTTTGCCTGCGATTGTAAAGTAGCGCTTTGTGCGATACCGCGCCTTTGGTCGTGTGGCGCGAGCCGCGTTGCCGAAGCGCGACATCGCCATTTACCCTGTGTTTACAGTTGGTCGAAGTCGGGGTCCCAATATCCCATCGCGGTCATGGCGACCCGGTTCGGACGCACGATCGCCGCGATCTGCCGTTCGGACAGTTCGGTTCGCCACTGGTCCGCCTCACCCCGGCGGAAGAATTGTTCGGTCACGTTGGGGCGCTCGACGAAACCGGATTCCTCCTCTTCACTCTTCAGCCGCTCGAAGCTGGTCGCGGCGACGGCCTCGTCGAGGGCGCCGGGAGCGAGCCTCATGCGCAGGAACGTGATTGCCCGACCGAAATGGGAGACGGGGTCGGCCAACAGGTCTTCGTAGCGCAGTACCAGCAGGCCTTCGCTGGGCTTGCGGGTCCAGCTCGTCACGTTCTCGCTCCACGAACCGACGGGGACATAGGAGTGCCTGGGATTGCGCGGCAGCAGATGGCCGGCCTGGTTCACGACCTCGATGGTCGTGTCGTAGTCGCGGTTGCGGAAGGCGCTGTACGAGACGACGACGTCGAGCGGATTGCGGACGAGGTAGATCGCGCCGGCAGTGACCTCGGCGTTGATGGTGGGCGTGCCGGCATGGCGCACATACATTGCGTGCGTCTTGAGGAACTGGAAGCCTTCGACCGACCGGGCCAGTTGCGCCTGGGCCCGCGGCCGAACGGCGGCCAGTTCCGCGACACCCGCCTCAGCGATCGGACGTTGCAGCAGCGGCTGGTAGAAGGTGCCGTAGTGTTCGTCCGGCGCAATGCTCCAGAGGCGGTTGAGCGAGCCCTCCTCGCCCAGCACCGCGCGGGCGAGGAAGCTGCGCATCCAGGTGTTCCCGGACTTGGGATAGGAGGCGATCCAGTAGATGTGGCCCAAGGCGGGCTCCTATATTCGCGCCGAGCGCTTGCGCTCGGGCTTGTTGCCATCGGCGCCGCGCTTGAAGTAGGCGCGCTTGCCGGGGTTCAGGCGGCGCGCACCCCGCATCAGCCTGGCGATGGCTGCGCGGTCCTGGCTGGCAACGATGGTGAGGGCAGCGGCGGTCGCTTCCGCGCCGTCCTTGCGGATCAGCTTGCCGTGGCCGGCGACCCAGGCCTCGGCGAGTTCGGTCGAGGTCAGCATCCAGCCGGCATAGCCGACGAGCCTGTCGCGGCGGAGCGCGATCAGGTTATGGCCGTAGCTGAGCTGCTGGTAGATCGCGTCGATCAGGATGCCGGCCTCGAACCGCGCAAACGGCAGCTGCCGGCCGACATAGTCCATCACCATGCCGAAGCCCTCGGCGGTGGCGTTGAACTGCACGATGCGCAGCTCGTCCTCGGTGGTGGTGGCCGCCACTCCGGCGCCGTCGTCGATTTCCGTCATGGGAGGGATTGCCCATGCCCACGGCGGACGTGTCAAGAGCGACCCGGTCGCTCAGGCGGCCTTGTGCTGCCGCGGGAGCGGGTAGTCCGGGGATTCGTAGAGGGCGCGGATGGCATTGCCGTCATAGCGGCGGTTGCCGACCTCGAGGAACGAGCCGATCAGCCAGGTGGAGGGCACCTCCTCCACGATGAAGCGAATCGCCTCGGCAGCGGTCTTGAAGCGCCGATACTGCTCGCGCGGCGTCTTGGCATAGCGGCGGCTGGGATAGAGTTCGGCCGGGGCGGAGTAGTCGAGCGTAGCCATCGGGGTCCTTTCCGTGTTCGCGTCGGCGGCGCGGCCTCGGGCCTCGCCGGCCGGGCAAGTTGCCGAGTGCCTGCGCGGCCGCCCCGGCAAACGGGGCGGACGTCGCGCTTCTTCACACCGATAACCGGCGGCCGGAAGCAGGCGAGCGCTGCGGCGTGTCAGTCGGATATGGTGACGGCGGGCCGCGCCCGCAACGAAACCGGGGACTAACGCGACAGTATGTCCCGCAGCGCGGCGACCACGGCATTGCCGCGCGGGTCGGGGCGGCTTTCCATGCGGTTGGTGATGTAGGCAAAGCCGGCGCGGTACTCGGGATCGGCGAAGGCCACCTGCCCGCCGGCGCCGTCATGGCCGAAGCTTCGTTCCGTCAGCAGGCGCCGCGCCTCGGCGTCGAGCATGAAGCCCATGCCCCAGCGATACCAGGGCGGCACGCCCGAGTAGATGCCCGGGCCGCCAGACACCTCGCGCGTCGCCCGCTCGACCACATCCGGGCCCAGCGTGCGCAGGCCTTCGGTCCGCGTCACCGCGGCCGACCAGAAGGTCGCGAGCCCGTCGGCCGTGGCAACGCCGCCCGCGCCCGGCAGCTCCGCCGCCACCAGCCGGCGGTCGTTCATGCCGCCGGTGGGGGTGGCGAGCGACAGCGGCAGCGCGCCGCCGAAGCTCACGGCGCGCTCGGGCCAGTTCGGCTCGGGCGGCGGCGGCAGGACCGGCTGGGTGGCGGGGTCGGGCGCGACGACGTCGAGATGGGCCGGCTCGACCGTCTCGGGGATGCCGATCCAGAGGTCGGCGCCGAGCGGGCCGGTGATCTCCTCGCGCAGGTACGCACCCGGCATCCGTCCGGTCACCCGCCGCACCAGTTCGCCGGTCAGCCAGCCATGGGTGAGGGGGTGATAGGCATAGCCCGAGTCGGGCTCGAACAGCGGCCGCTGCGCGGCGATCGCGGCCACCATGTTCTCCCAGTCGCAGAGTTCGTCGACGCTGAAATCGCGCTCGAGGGCGAGGAGCCCCGCGCGATGCGCCAACGCCTCGCGCACGGTGATCGCGCCCTTGCCGGCGGCGGCGAATTCGGGCCAGTAGCGCGCGACGGGGGCGTCGTAGTCGAGCAGTCCCTGCTCGACGAGCCGGGCGACCAGCAGCGCCATCACGCCCTTGGTGCAGGAAAAGATGACGCCCGGGGTTTCGGCCTGCCACGGGCGGCCGGTGCGCGGGTCGGCGGTGCCGGCCCAGAGCCGCGCGACATAGTCGCCATCGACCCGGATGGCGAGTGCCGCCCCCATGCCCGCCCGGCCCTCGAAGCCGCGCGCAAAGGCATCGGCCACCGCCTCGAAGCCCGGCGCGACCTCACCCTCGATCCGTATCGTCATCGTCACGTCCCCCATCCACGTCCAGCGAGACTGGCCGATCCGGCAGGGGAAGGCGAGCGGTCCGAAAGATCTAGGCGGCCTGCCCAAAGGGCAGCACGTGCAGCACCGCGGCAAGCGTGAACAGCGCCATGCCGGCAATCGTGGTGGGGCGCAGATCGATCGGCTGCCGCCGTGCCGCGCGGAGTCCGACATCGATCAGGAGGGCAAGAGCCGGCCAGGCCACCGTGATCATCACGGTGCGGGAGAGGCCGATCGCGCCGATCGAATGGAAGAAGAAGTAGTAGGCCGCGCCGAAGCTCAGCACGCCGTGGAGCGCGAACGGCAGCAGGACGGGCGCCAGCCCCGGCTTGCGCAGGACCGCTCCGCCGCCGCGGGAAAACAGCAGGATGCCGACGACCGGCGTGGTCACGAGGATCGACCAGAACAGTGCGCCGAGCGTGATGTGCAGGGTCGAAGCCCCACCGGTCGCGGCCCGCACGAAGGCTTCGCCGCAACTCCAGCAGATGGCGAGCGCCAGTCCGATGGCTATGGGGGTGGCGTCGATCCTCCTCGCCAGGGTTCCGGCGAGCATCACGCCGACGCCCGTGACGATCAGGGCCGCCGCGAGCACTCCGTCCCAGGTCAGGGGCTCGCCGAAGATGAGTACGCCGGCGAGGATCGAGAACAGCGGCTTCACATTGGAAAACTGCGACGCGACGGCCGCCCGGTCGGCGAAGGCCGCGGCGCAGAGGTAGTAGAGGCCGGTGCCGAGCGGGAAGGTGAAGAGGCCGCCCAGCACCACCGCGAGGTTCAGCTCTTGCACCGGGCTCGCGAACCCGCTGGCGACCCAGATGGTGACGAAGCCCGCGAGCAGTGCCACGTAGAGGCCGCAGGCCACGATCAGCACGGCTGGCAGCCGACTGGCGCGGGCCCGTGCCAGCGCCGCGCTGATCACCGGGGCGGACAGGGCCCACAGCGCGCCCGCCAGCAGGGCTGGCCCAAGCTCACCTGAAATAGGCAAGAGCCACCACAACAAGGTTGGCGATGACGACCGACCAGCGGAAGATCGTTCGCTCGTGCCTGTAGTCCTCGCCCTCGGAAATGTCCCTGTACCAGTACGGATATCCGCACAGCATCAGCAGCACGATCGTCAGCGACGCCACCAGGGCGTCCATGGTGTAGGTCAGCAGGGCCACGGCGACGAAGCTGAGCACGAAGCCGTAATACTTGAGGCGGGCCGAAATGCCGTACAGGGAAGAGACCGCCTTGTACTCCCGCACCTTGAACGTGTTGTACATGGTGTCCGCGGCATCGGTGGACACCAGCAGCAGGGTGAAGGCACAGGCGGCCGATGCCAGTGCGCCGAATGCGATCCACCTGTCGAGAGGAGCGCCGCCGCCGGTTCCGCTGATCAGCGAGTCCTTGGAGAGGACATTGATGATAAAGACGGTGATGGCAATGAACACCGCCTGCGCCGTCATGGTCGAGCGGGCCTTGTCCCGGTAATAGGTGATCTGCTCGGAATCCTCGTCCTGCAGCCAGAGCCGCGAGTGGGACTTGAGCAGCGTCCGCAGGGTCTGGGTCCTCAGCGCGTCGCCCCAGGCCCTGCCGTAGCCCCAGCCGGAAGAGAAGTAGATCAGCCAGAAGACGGTGAAATAGGTCGCGTTCAGCACGAACAGCGTACTGAAGACCCGGTCCTGCCTTGTCAGTGTACCGAGCCAGGCGACGAAAGGTGTGCCGAGGATCGCAAAGACGAGCGCGGCCGTGGCGATTGCGCCAAGGATCATCATCCTCCTGAAGGCCCGCGGCATGACGTCGTATTCTGGCAGGCGGTTGTTCTCGATCGCCCGCACCCTGGCGGCGTCCAGATCCAGCGCAACCGGATCGCTCATGTTGTTCCCCCCCCGAGAAGTGTAATCCACCCAACAGGAGGAGTTATGCTTGTCCCGGGGTCTTCGGCAAGTCCGCCAAAGCGAACCTTCTGGCTGCGGCTGGGCAACTCTTGCAGTTGTTGTGCAGAGAAAGACTTCGCCGACGCGCCGGGGCCGTGGCGGTCAGAGGAATCGCAGAGGAATCGACAGTATCCTTGATGCCGCCTCGACTATCGAGGTCCCGCTATGCGGTGAGCCCGGCGTCCTGCCGCAGGCGCCAGTCGCGGTAGCGGCGGCGGCCGTCCTCGAGGTGGCGGCGCATGGCGAGGCGGGCCTCGTCGGGCTTGCGGTCCGAGATCGCGTCGAAGATGCGCTGGTGCTCGGCGGCGATGACCTCGAGGAATTCCGTCTTGCTCTTCTGGTTGACGAAGGTCGCCCCCAGCGCGCGGCGCGGGATCAGTCGGTCGCCGACCTCGTCGACGAAGAGGCGGAAGCGGCGGTTGCTGGTCGCCTCGGCGATGGCGCGGTGGAAGGCGCGGTCGGCGTCGGTGGCGAGCGTCTTGTCGTTGAGGTGCAGGCGGAACTGGGTGAGGGCCTGCGCCATGCGGAGCAGGTTCACCTCGGTGCGGCGCTCGGCGGCGAGTCCCGCTGCTTCCACCTCCACCGAAATGCGGAACTCCATGAAGTCGAGGATGTCGGCGATCTCCTCGGGTGCCGCCATGAACAGGGCGAGCCCGCCCGTGGCCGGAGGCGGGGTCTCGACAAAGACGCCGCTGCCGCGCAGCGAGCGCAGTCGGCCCTCGGCCTTGAGGGTAGCGATGGCCTCGCGCACCACGGTGCGGCTCACGGAGAACTGGCGGCAGAGCTCGTCGGCAGGCGGCAGCTTGTCGCCGGGCTGGAGCCCGTCGGCCTCGATCAGCCGCATGAGGTCGAGCTTGACCCGGTCTGTCAGGTGAATTGTCTCGGACATCTGGTGGTCAGTGAACCTTTGCTGGCCGAAGGCGGGGACACGCGGCGCGGCCGAAAACGAGGCGCGCCGCCCCGCTTGCCGCGGCGGATAATCTATCATACTGCTTTTGAGAAGTCATAAAACAACGGGGGGATATATGTACGTAGGCACCCAGATGGGTGGCGGGCAGCTGGCGCAGGCCGGCGACCGGTACCTCAAGCAGCTTGCCCAACTGGGCGTCAAGCATGTGTGCATCGACCCCGAGGGCGACCCGTGGCAGTGGGATCGCGACATCCTGCTGCGCCACCGCGACCGCATCGAGAGCTTCGGGCTCACCCTCGACATGGTGCAACTGCCGCTACCTTCGTCGGGCATCGAGCGCCAGCACCAGTCGCCGGGCATCGTGCTCGGCCGGCCGGGCGAGCGGGATCGCGAGATCGACGGGATCTGCCGGATCATCGAGGCGCTGGCGGAGGCGGGAATCGGCGCGGCCAAGTACAATTTCAACGTGCTCGGCATTCCGCGCACGACGTCCGAGACCGGGCGCGGCGGGGCGGTGCTGTCGACCTGGCGGGCCGACCGGGCGACCGATGGCGACACACTGACCATCGCCGGCAGGGTGTCGGCCGACGAGTTCTGGGAGCGCATCACCTATTTCCTCGAGCGCGTCGTGCCGGTGGCGACGGCCAGCCGGGTGCGGCTCGCCTGCCATCCGCACGATCCGATGACACCGCCCGGCTACCGCGGCTTCGAGAAGCGCGTGCTGAGCGACGCCGAGGGGCTGATGAAGTTCGTGCAGATCTGCGAGAGCCCCTACCACGGGCTCAACTTCTGCCAGGGCACGGTGGCCGAGGGGCTCGAGAACCCGCGCGAGGAGATCGGCGAGATCATCCGCTGGTTCGGCGAGCGGAAGAAGATCTTCAACGTCCATTTCCGCAACATCAAGGGCGGGCGCTACTCGTTCACCGAGGAGTTCCCCGATTGCGGCGACATGGACATGCCGGCGACCTTCCGGATCTACAAGGAGGTCGGCTACGACGGCATGATCATGCCCGACCACGTGCCGCACATCGACGCCGACAACTACTTCGAGACCGCCTTCGCCTTCTGCTTCGGCTACATCATCGCGCTGTTCCAGGCCAATGGCTGGGACCCCTACGGGGCCGGGATTTCGGGCGGCACGCGCTAGATCGCGCCCGGGGGCACGCGGCCCGGCCGCTGCCCCTTCGCGGTCCGGCGAGTCCTGCCGCCGTCAGGCGACGAGGGCTTTGTCGGCGTGCGCCTCGATCAGGCCGCGCAGGATTTCGCGGTCGGCGGCATCGAGCTCGGTGAGCGGGGTGCGGACCTTGCCGGCGGAACGGCCGACGAGGTCGGCGCCGGCCTTGATCATCGAGACGGCGTAGCCCTTCCTGCGGTCGCGCAGGTCGATGAGCGGCAGGTAGAAGCTCTTCATCAGGCCGTCGACGGTCCTTGCGTCGCGGGCCCGCACCGCGGTGTAGAAGCGGAGCGCCAGCTCGGGCACGAAGTTGAACACGGCCGAGGAATAGGTGGTGACGCCCATCTCGAGATAGGGCTGGGCGAACACTTCGGCGGTCGGCAGCCCGCCGACATGCACGACGCGGTCGCCGAGCCGGTAGTGGATGCGCTGCATCAGCTGCAGGTCGCCGATGCCGTCCTTGTAGCCGATGAGGTTGGGGCAGGCGGCACAGAGTTTCTCGAGCCCTGCCGGCGAGAGCCGGGAGTTGTCGCGCGCATAGTAGATGACGCCGATGCCGACCGCGTCGCAGATGGCCTGCATGTGGGCGATGACGCCGGCTTCCTCGGCGAACATCAGGTAATGCGGCAGCACCAGGATGCCGGCGGCGCCGGCCGCCTCGGCGCGGCGCGCGAGGTCGACGGCCATGCGGGTGCCGTAGCCCACGCCGGCCAGCACTGGCACGTCGCTGCGGCTGTTCTCGACGGCGGTGCGGATCACCGGGTCGTACTCGTCATTGCCGATCGAGAAGAACTCGCCGGTGCCTCCCGCGGCGAAAAGTCCGGCCGCGCCGTAGGAGGACAGCCAGTCGAGGCGGCGGGCATAGCCGTCGCGGTCGAACTCGCCGTCGGCGCCGAAATCGGTCACCGGAAACGACAGCAGTCCGCTGCCGATCTGCGCCTTCAGCTGTTCATGACTCATCGGGCTTCCCAGGAAATAAGTATGACTACTTTGCTGCTAGCACCGCCAATCCTGGCCTGTCAATGCGGCGGGGCAATGGGTCAGCAATACTGACCCAGCCAAGCAGTATGATTGGTTGTTGACAGCCCCCGTATTGCCCGACAGATTGAGGTACGTTCGGCAAAGGGACTTCTGGAATGCCGACGGCCGGGCAAAGACCCGGAAAAGGGAGGGCGACGTGCAGCACACCGAGTGTGTCTACCAAGCTTCGTCCGGTCGCGGCCCAAGCGGCTCGCGTCAGCCTGTTCCCGCACCCGAAATCGTGACGTGCGCTGCCAAGGGGAGCGTGTCGTCCAGATGATCCGACAGTCTCGTTTTGGAGGCCGGGCAGGCGGTTGAGGGACCGGCCACCTGGCGCGAGAGAGCAATTGAGGAGGAGACGTATATGGTCAAGAACAGGTTCAGCCGTCGCGACGTCCTGAGGGGCTCGGCGGCGGTAGGCGCCGGAATGGTGCTGGGTGCGAACGGCCTGCCCGCCTTCGCCCAGGACGCGCCCAAACCCGACGAGGCGCTGCCCGTCGGCGCCGCCGGCAAGCTGACGGTGATCCACCGCACCGAGTATTTCGAGGCGGCCCAGACGGCCTTCCGCGACACCGTCCAGACATTCGCCGATTCCAAGGGTGTCCAGCTCGACATCTCGACCACGAACCCCGAGTCGTTCGGCGACTTCATGGGCAAGATGACGGCGGCGGTGAAGGCGGGCAATCCGCCCGATTTCGCCTACACCTCGAACGTGTCGATCTCGCAGTTGCACCTGCTCGACCTGGTCGAGGACGTGACGGACGTGGTCGACGAAGCGGTGAAGCGCTACGGCGACATCATGCCGGGCCTCAATGCCGCCAAGACGGCGCAGTTCGACGGCCGCTGGAAGTCCATTCCGCTGATCGGCACGACCACGGCGTTCCACGCCCGCGTCGACAAGCTCAAGGAGAAGGGGATCGACCCGGCCTCGCTGAAGACCATCGTCGACCGCCGCGAGGCGGCCCTCGCGATCTCCGGGCCGGACTTCTACGGCTGGGGCTTCACGCCGAACCAGTCGGGTGACGGCTTCGGCTTCCTCATCTCGGTGGTGCAGGCCTTTGGTGGCCACTTCACCGACGAGACCGGCCAGATCGTGCAGTTCGACAGCCCCGAGACCGTCGCGGCCTTCGAGTTCCTCGGCGAAACCTACGACCGCAACGGCAAGTATGCCGCCATGCTGCCGCCGGGCGTCGAGAGCTGGAACGATACCGGCAACAACGAAGCCTGGCTCGCCGGCCAGATCGGCTTCACCCAGAACGCGTTCTCGGTCTATGCGCAGTCCAAGCGCGACAAGAACCCGGTCTACGAGAACACCGTGCTGCTGCCGGCTCCGGCCGCCATCAACGGTGATCACCGCAACGGCGGCAATGTCGGCGGCTGGATGACCATCTTCAAGGGTGCGCCGAACGCGGCGCTCGCCAAGGAGCTGGCGCTCAACCTGCTCGACCCGGCCAACTTCGGCAAGATCTCGGCGCTCGGTGGCGTGCTCTTCACCCCGGCCTACGAGAACCTCTGGACGCCGGAGCTGATCGCGACCGACCCGAACCTGGCCGTCATCAAGGAACAGGTCAGCGTGACCGATCCGTTCCTCGGCCAGTCCTGGCCGGCCGACCCGAATGCCGGCGTCGACGCCATCCGTGCTCAGGGCGTGCTTGAGCAGTCGGTGGGTAACGTCATCGCCAAGCGCATGACGGCCGCCGAAGCCGTCAAGGACGCGCGCCAGAAGATGCGCGACATCTTCGAAGAAGGCGGGATCATGCAGCCCTAAGGTCTGCTGCTTCTCGGCGGGGGGCGGCGTGCCGCCCTCCGTCCATCCCGTGCCGGGCGAAGCCGTCACCGCGTGTGACAGCACCGGCGCCAACTCCTGCACCCAGGGCTGTGGGTGCTTCAGCTGGAAGGAGGCTTGACCATGGACAAGCGCATCTCTCTCGATATGCCCGTAGGCGGCATGACAAATGCCGCGCGTCCGCGGTTCAAGATCAAGGACATTCTCGGCCGCGACTGGCGGATCGCCTACTTCTTCGTGCTGCCGATGGTTCTGCTGATGGCGGGACTCATCTTCTGGCCGTTCATCAGCGCCATCGCGATGTCGACCACGACATTCAATTTCAACACCGGCGAAACGGTGCAGGTCGGGCTGCGGAACTACCAGCGCCTCTACACCAATTCCGACTTCCTGCTGAGCCTGTCGAACACGATCAACTTCACCTTCTGGTCGCTCTCGATCAAGTTCGTCACCGGCATGACGATCGCCATGATCCTCCATTCCAAGTTGCCCTACCGCAACCTGATGTCGGCGATCATGCTGCTGCCCTGGAT
>JAEYZJ010000293.1 GCA_023430705.1 Pseudomonadota bacterium
TTCTGCATCGGGGTGATGCTGGTTTCGATGACGGCAGGCACGGGCTCCATGGTCCGCTTCGCTGCCGGCCTCCTGCCGCTGGGCATGCTCGCCTGCGAGATCCTGAGCCGCTGGAGACCGACCCTTATCCTCGCCTATCCCGCGGCGGCGGCCATCGGCACCGCCGCCACCTGGTTCTGGCTCCACGGGCAGAACTGGCTGGTCTAGCTGTCACTGGCCTCCCGGCTATGGCTTCAGCGCCCTGGCCATGTCGATCAGCTGCATGAACTCGGCGCGATAGCCGTTCTCGTCCGCACCTCGGGCGGCCTGCGCCAGCGCCCGGATGTCGTCCCAGCCCATGTCGCCGTAGTTCGAGCCCTTCAGCTTCTGACCGAAAGCGGCGACTGCCGCCGCGAACCGCGAGTCTGCCGATGCCTGCGCAAGGTCGTCGACGCCCAGATCGGCACCGATGGCCAGCTCCGTCAGCCTGGACGTATCGCCTCCCGGCAGCTTGTAGCGCAGCTTCAGGTAGCCGATCTCGCCGGCAGCGACTGTCGGCACGGGTGTCTCGACTGCCTGCTCGTACCGAAGCGGATCGTTCAGCTCGCCCCCCGAACCCGCCGGCGTGATCTCGTAAAGCGCCGTCACCGTCGTTCCCGCCCCGATCTCGCCCGCATCGACCTGGTCGTTGTTGAAGTCCTCCCGGTTCAGCGCCCGCGTCTCGTAGCCGATCAGCCGGTATTCGCTCACCACCGCCGGGTTGAACTCGACCTGGATCTTCACGTCCCTGGCGATGGTGTCCAGCGTGCCGCCCGCATCGGCCACCAGTACCTTCTGCGCTTCCTTGAAGCTGTCGATGTAGCTGGCGTTGCCGTTGCCGTTCTGGGCCAGCGCCTGCATCGTGTCGTCGCCGAGATTGCCCTGCCCGAATCCAAGCACCGACAGGAACACGCCGCCGTCGCGCTTGCCCTTGATGAAGGTCTTCAGCGCCTCCGGATCCTCGATCCCCACGTTGAAGTCGCCATCGGTCGCGAGGATCACCCGGTTGATGCCGTCGCTCACCCTGTTCTGCTCGGCGAGGCGATAGGCGAGTTCGATCCCCTCCGCCCCGGCGGTCGAGCCGCCCGCGCCGAGATTATCGAGCGCGTCGAGAATCCGGCTCTTGTCGGTGCCCCTGGTCGGCGCGAGCACGACCCCGGCAGAGCCGGCATAGGCGACGACCGAGATCGTATCCTCGGGGCCCATCCGGTCTACCAGCAGCCTGAGGGCACGCTTGAGCAGCGGCAGCTTGTCCGGCTCATCCATCGAGCCCGACGTGTCGATGAGGAACACAAGGTTCGATGGCTTCTTCCCGATGGCATCCGGCACGTAGCCCTTGATGCCGATCTGGACGATCTGCGTCCTGGCGTTCCACGGCGTCGGATAGACCGAAACACTCGGCCGGAAGGGCGTCGCGAGATCATCGGGCATTGGGTAGTCGTAGTCGAAATAGTTGATCATCTCCTCGATGCGCACGGCATCGGGTTCCGGCAGGCGTCCCGAGGCAAGGCTCTTGCGCACATAGGCATAGGAGGCCGTGTCCACGTCGATCGAGAAGGTCGAGACCGGGGCGTCCTTGACGATCTTCACCGGGTTCTCGGTGAACCTCGTGAACACGTTGCGCGAAGCATCGGTCGGCGCGGCGAGCGCCGGCTCCGGCATCGGGGCAAACGATTCCATCGTCATCTTTGGCGACACCCCGGCCGACATCTGCGGCTGCGCGCCACCCGACGGCGCCGACAGCGTCCGCATCATCGGTGCCGGCACGGCATTGGCCATCGCCTCGCTCTCGGCCGCCACCATGCTTTCCTCGACCGGCAGAGCTTCGGGCGTCGCCTTCCTGGCCGCGGCCGCCGTATCGACAGCAACGCTCGCGGCATCACCCGCACTGGTCGTCACCGCCACGGGCGGCACGCCGACCGGCGTGATCGCCGTCGAGCTGTAGAGCTGGTAACCGAGCGGCAGCAGGAACAGCGCGAGCGCAGCCGTGCCGAGCCCGTAGGTGAGGCGGGTGTCCATGGTCCATTTCCCTTTCTGAGAAGCGAGGATGGACCTGAGACGATCGATGATTGGATTTCCTTGGGGCGCCGCCGGTGCCTTTTCCGGCCCGGCGTCGAAAGCCAGCAGCGCCGCATCGATGGCCCGGCGGCGCGCCGCTTCATGCGGTGCAGGCGTGCGGGACGTCTTCAGCTGGTTGAGCCTGTCGTCGTTCATCTGGTTGCTCATAGGAGCCCCCTCAGGGTCTTCTTGGCCTCGTGGACATGCCACGAGACGGTTGCTTCCTTGCAGCCCATGATCACGCCTGCCTCGGCGTGGCTCATCCCCTCGGAGTAGATCAGCAGCACCGCGTCGCGCTGCTGCTCGGGCAGGCCGCGCACCGCCGCCCAGAGTTCCTTTGCCGCCGCGGCATCTTCCTGCTCCGGCAGGTATTCGTCCGGCGCTACCTCGGCATAGCGATCGGCATTGCGGCCACGCCGGCTCCGCGCCCGCTGCATGTCGCGCACCGCATTCAGCGTCACCCGATAGAGCCAGCTGCTGAAGGCCGATCGCCCGTCGAACGATCGCAGCGCCGAGGAGAGCTTGACGCAAACCTCCTGCGCCACGTCTTCGGCGTCCGATACCTTGCCGCACCACTTGCAGGCCGTTCGGAAGATGAAGTCGTAGTGGCGCTCGACCAGCTCGGCAAAGGCGTGACGGTCCCCGCCGAGCGCAAGCGCGATCAGCGCTTCGTCGGCAGCCGGCGCTGCCGCCACCCCGCTATCGATGAGTTCGGACGTCAATGATCCCAGCACCTGTTGGAGCTTCCACGCGGCAGACTAGAGATGAGACGATGAACGCCGCCTGATCCTTGGGGCGGGACCCGGGTTTTTTTGGCCGCCGGAGGTGACGACGCGGCTTGCATCCGCGCGCCCATGGACATACCTGACGGGAATGACCAACGATCCGGACAAGCCGAAAAGCCCCTGGCAGCTCAACTCGAGCCGCGTCGTGCTGCTCGTGCTCGGCGTCCTGCTGGTGCTGATAATGGCATCGACCCTGCTGGGCGGACTGAACAACTACCAGCAGCTGCGCGAGGGCGCGAAGGAGCAGACCGCTCCCGTCGAGAGCGCGCCCGCTCCCGCGAATTGACGTTACGCCACCAGCGCCTGCGGCACGGCCTCGGCAATGAAGCCGCCACCCAGCACTTCGGTGGTCTCGCTGTCGTCCGCGTAGAACACGCAGGCCTGCCCCGGCGAAATACCGTACTCGCCTTCGAACAGCGTCACGAACACCTCGCCGCCATCCATGTGCACGGCACCGGCCTGCGGCGGCCGCGTCGATCGCACCTTCACCTCGAGCGGCATGCCATTCCCCGCCGCTAGCGAGGCGAGGGCCCGCTCACCGAGCCAGTTCACGTCGCGCAACCGCACCGTCCTGGTCATCAGGGCCTCGCGCGGCCCCACGATCACGCGACCGGTCTTGTGGTCGAGCTTGACCACATAGAGCGGCTCCCCGGCAGCAACCCCGAGGCCCTTCCGCTGGCCGATCGTGTAGTTGATGATCCCCTCGTGCCGGCCGAGCACCCGCCCGTCGAGGTGGACGATGTCGCCGCCCTCGAGCGCCTCGGGGTGCATCTTCCGGATCACGTCGGTGTACTTGCCCTGCGGCACGAAGCAGATGTCCTGGCTGTCGTGCTTTTCGGCAATCTCGAGCCCGAACTCGCGCGCCAGCTCCCGCACCGCCGGCTTGGTCATCCCGCCCAGGGGGAAGCGGAGGAAATCGAGCTGGTCCTGCGTGGTGGCGAACAGAAAATAGCTCTGGTCGCGGCTGTCGTCGACCGGCCGGAACAGCCGCCGCCGCCCATCGACCAGCCTGCTCTGCACATAATGCCCGGTGGCCAGCACGTCGGCGCCGAGGTCCCTCGCCACCTCCATCAGGTCGACGAACTTCACGCTCTGGTTGCACGCAATGCACGG
>JAEYZJ010000243.1 GCA_023430705.1 Pseudomonadota bacterium
TCGGTTCGGCTCACCCGCGGCAGGATCGACTTGACGACGCCGTAGGCAGGGCCGGTGAGGACAAGCCTGCGCACGGGACCCAGGCACAGGAGGCCGAGGATCACGCCCGGCAGCAGGGCCAGGGTCCAGCCCGCCGCATCCGTCATCAGCCACAGCCCGCCATCGGTGGAGACGCGGCTCAGCGCCCCGATCACCAGCGCCGCCGCCGCCCACTGCCACAGCGGCGCCCGCCGCATCGACAGCACCGCGATGGCGACCAGTGACAGGATCAGCAGCACCCAGACCATTGGCATCCTCCTCGGCGCGGGGGCCATGCGAGGTCAGGGGCGATGGACGACGCCTCCGCAACCATCCGGACCGACTCCACTTTGGAAGTCTATGCGCGGCATTGCGCCATGCACCACAAAATAGCGGCGGTTGACGTATGCGTCAACCAAAGGACCCTTGAGGCAACCTTCCAGCAGCCTTCCCGGTTCCATGCGAAAGGTGCCACCGCTTTACGGAGATTTGACGGTCGGCTTGTTCAGGCACCAGCGTCGGTCATTTGACGCTTACGTCAGTTGATGGGATAGTCTTCGCAACGGGCGAAACAGCCCGAGGAGGAGAGAAATGGCGGCCAGGCGCGAGCAGGGCGTCAAGCGCCCATGGGTGGACAACTACCCGCCGGGCATCGATTGGGACGTCCCCGTGGACTTCACCCCGGTCCACGAGCAGATCCTCGCCACCTGTACCCGCACGCCCGCGGCAGACGCCCTCGACTTCTTCGGCAAGAAGACGCGCTACGGCGAGCTGGCCCGCCAGATCAATGCCTTTGCGGGCGCCCTGCAGGCCGAGTTCGGCGTCGTCAAGGGTACCCGCGTCGCGCTGCTCCTGCCCAACACGCCCTTCTACGTCGTCGCCTACTACGCCATCCTGCGCATCGGCGGGATCGTCGTGAACTGCAACCCGCTCTACACGCTGAAGGAGCTCACCCACATCGTGGGCAATTCCGGCGCCGAACTGATGGTCACCCTCGACCTCCGCCAGCTCTTCGACAAGGCCGAGCAGCTGGTCGAGGCCGGTCAGGTCCGGAAGCTGATCGTCTGCCATTTCCCCGACGCCCTGCCCAGCGCCAAGAAGGTCCTGTTCAAGCTCGCGAAGTCCGGCGACATGCGGAAGCCCGAGGCGAGCGCGATCGCCGACCGGATCACCCGCTACGACGCCCTCGTGGCAAGGACGCTCGCCCCCTCCCCCGTCGCCATCGACAGCATGACCGACATCGCCGTGCAGCAGTATACCGGAGGCACCACCGGCCTCCCCAAGGGGGCGCTGCTGAGCCACGCCAACATCGCCGCCAACCTCAGCCAGATCGACACCTGGGCTCTCGGCCTGTTCAAGCCGCCGTCCCGCACCGTCGCCGTGCTGCCCTTCTTCCACATCTTCTCGATGACCGCCTGCATGAACGTGCCGCTGGCCGCGGGCGGCCAGGTGGTCATGCTGCCGCGCTTCGAGCTCAAGGCCTTCCTCGAACTCGTCAGCCGTACCGGCGCCAACATCCTGCCCGCCGTCCCGACCCTGATCCAGGCCCTGGCCAAGGCCGGCGACCGCGCCAAGCCGCACCTCGCTTCGATCGAGGTCGCCATCTCCGGCGGCGCCCCGCTCAGCGACGAGGTCCGGGCTGCCTGGGCCAAGGTCAGCCCGTCGCTGTTGGCCGAGGGCTACGGTCTGACTGAGGCTTCGCCCGTGGTCTGCTGCGCCGCCCTGCGCGTCCCCAGCAAGCCCCGCTCCATCGGCCAGCCGATCCCCGCCACCGACGTCCGCTTCGTAGATATCGACAGCGGCGAGGTGCTGCCATATGGCGAGCGCGGCGAACTCCAGGTCAAGGGACCCCAGGTGATGCTCGGCTACTACGAGAATCCCGACGCCACCAGGTCCGCCTTCGCGGACGGGTGGCTCCGCACCGGCGACGTCGGCATCATGGACGAGGACGGCTACGTCTTCATCGTCGACCGCATCAAGGACCTGATCATCTGCTCGGGCTTCAATGTCTATCCGCGCAACGTCGAGGACGCGCTGCTGCAGCATCCGGCGGTGGAGGAAGTCAGCGTCATCGGCGTGCCGGACGAGTATCGCGGCGAGGCCCCCGTCGCCTTCGTCAAGCTCAAGGCCGGCCAGGAATGCTCGGACACCGAGATGAAGAAGTTCCTGACCGCCACGCTGAACAAGATCGAGATGCCGCGCGAGATCATCTTCAAGGACGAGTTGCCCAAGACCCTGATCGGCAAGCTGAGCAAGAAGGAACTGCGCGAGGAATACGCCGCGCGGGACAAGACGCATGAACCGGCCTGAAGCCGAAAGCCGCGACCTGTTCGCCATCGCCGACCTCAGCCGGGAGTTCGGCATATCGACGCGCGCCATCCGCTTCTACGAGAGCAAGGGACTGCTCAATCCCGAGCGCGTCGGCAGCACCCGTGTCTTCCGCCGCCGCGACCGCGCCCGGCTGATCCTGATCCTGCGCGGCAAGCGGCTCGGCTTCTCGCTGCGCGACATTTCGGATTACCTCAGCCTCTACGACGCGCAGTCGCAGACGCGGCAGGTCAGTATGCTGATCGACAAGGTCGACGAACGCCTTGCCCTTCTCGAGAGCCAGAAGAAGGACCTCGAGACCACCATTGCCGAGTTGCGCGAGATCCGTAAGCTTGCCGCCGAGACGATGGCGCGCAGCTAGCGCTTCCGGCTCTTCACGTTCGTCATCAGGTTCGGCTTCCTCGGCGGCTTCCAGCCCTTGGGCGGAGCGACGACGGGGACCTGAGTGCCGAGCCCCATCTCCCCCGGCGGGGGCTTGCGCACGGCGCCGCCGCCCTTCAGCGAGGCGATCTCGTCGCGCAGGCGCGCCGCGGTCTCATAGTCCTCGCGCCCGACAGCGGCTGCCATCTCGGCTTCGAGCTGCACGATCTTGCGCTGGAATGCGGCGAGCGACATCGCGGGCCTCAGGTTGCGTTGACAAAGACGAGCATGTCCTCGAGCGTCGCCGCCTCGCTCGCCGGCTTGTCCCACCTTATACGGTTGATGCGCGGGAAGCGAAGCGCGATGCCGGACTTGTGCCGGCCCGACTGCTGCGCCGAGTCGAACGCCACCTCGAACACCAGTTCCTTGGACACTTCGCGCACCGGGCCGAAGCTCGCCACCGTGTTGTTGCGCACCCACTTGTCGAGCTGGCGCAACTCCTCGTCGGTGAAGCCGAAATAGGCCTTGCCGATCGGCACGATCTCGTTCCCCTTCCAGACGCCGAACGTGTAGTCGGAGTAAAAGCTCGAGCGCTTGCCGTGCCCGCGCTGCGCGTACATGAGGATGGCATCGACCACGTTCGGGTCACGCTTCCACTTGAACCACAGTCCCTTGGGCCGCCCCGGCACATAGGGCGAGCTCCTGAGCTTGAGCATGACGCCTTCGTGCCCATGCTCGGCCGCGCCCCGCCGGCGGATCTCGGCCAGTTCCTCCCAGTCCGCGAAGGGAACGATCGGCGAGAGGTCGAGCCGGGCCTGCGGCTGCGCCGCGAACCAGTCCTCGAGCCGCTGCCGGCGCTCGCTCCAGGGCAGGCTGCGAATATCGTGCGCGCCGTCGAACAGCATGTCGTAGACCCGCACGAAGGCCGGGTAGCTCTGCAGGTGCCTGGCGATCGCGACCTTGCGGTTGAGCCGCTGCTGCAGGTCGTTGAAGGCCATCGGCTCGAAGTCGTGCCCGACCAGCAGTTCGCCGTCGAGCACGCCGTCGCCGAACACGTTGTCGACGATATCGGGGAACGCCGCCGCGATGTCGTCACCGGTGCGCGAGAACATCGACACCTGCCCCCTCGCCGCGATGATCTGCACCCTGATGCCGTCCCACTTCCATTCGGCGACCCAGTCCGGCGGGCTGAGGACCGCGAGGTCCTTGTCCACGTCGACAGGGTTCGAGAGCATCAGCGGATGGAAGCGTGCCGTATGGTCGATCTCGGGCCGCTCCGCCCGGCCCTCCAGCCACTCGAAGAGTTCGGCATAGGGAACGACAAGCCCGTTCCAGACCTCCTCGATGTCCTGCAGGTCCTTGCCGCTCATCTCGGCCAGCGCGGTCTTCGCCAGCCGCGCGTTGACGCCGATGCGCAGGGCGCCCGTGGCGAACTTCACCAGTGCCCAGCGCTCGTTGATCGAGGCGCGCGTGAGCAGCGAGCCGATCAGCCGCGGAAGCTCGGACTTGCTGGTGATGTTGAAGAGTTCGACGAGGTCGCTGAGCGAGGGCAGCGGCTCGGTCGCGCCGTGATGCGGCCAGATCAGCGCGATGGTTTCGCCCAGGTCCCCGACATAGTCGTAGCTGAGTGCAAACAGATGCGGATCGACCTCCGCCAGCACCACGTCGCGCAGCACCGCCGGCTTCACATTCTTGAAGGTCAGCGCGCCGGTGAGGATGGCCAGCGCAATGCCGCGGTCGGGATCGGGGGTCTCGCGGAAATACTCCGCCATCGCCTCGATCTTGCGGTTGCGCGACGGCGTCAGCGCCAGCAGTTCCATCAGCTGCGCGAAGCGCCTCATGCGTCGCCCTCGGCGTCTTCCTCGCCTTCCTCATAGGCCTGGATGTTGAGCGGCTCGGCCTCGAGCCCGAGCTTGCGGCACTGGTAGACCAGCGCATCCTCGCGGCCGTGTGTCACCCACACCTTGCCCGCCCCCGTCTCCGCGATGGTCTGGTTCAGCTCGTTCCAGTCGCAGTGATCCGATATGACCAGCGGCAGCTCGACGCCGGACTGGCGCGCCCGCTGCTTGACGCTCATCCAGCCCGAGGCCACGGCCAGCACCGGGTCGGGCAGCCGCCGGCTCCAGCGATCCTTGATCGCCGAGGGCGGCGCGATCACGATCTGGCCCGCGAGGTCGGCCTTCGTGGCATCGAGCGAGTGGCGCAGCACGCCGAGGTCGATGCCACGTTCGACATACAGTTCGCACAACCGTAGCATCGCGCCATGCAGGTAGATCGGCGCGTCGTAGCCGGCATCGCGCAGCAGCGCGATCACCCGCTGCGCCTTGCCCAGCGCGTAGCAGCCGATGACATGCGCCCGGTCCGGAAAGACCGCCACCGAT
>JAEYZJ010000246.1 GCA_023430705.1 Pseudomonadota bacterium
TCGCGGGGCGTGAAATCGTCGTTCAGCAACATGACCTTGTAGAGCGGCGGCCGGGCCACCTTCGGCCTGGTGCTGGTGCGCGGCTTGGTCGTGGTGTCGGCCAGGGTATGGTTGGCGGCGATCGACATGGGCCGAGCATAGCACGAAACGGGTCCGGCGTCGCCGGGCTGCTCAGGCGAGGCCGGGCCGGCGGAAGAGCAGGTCCTTGGCCGCGACGACGGCGCCGACGGTGATCAGCAGGCAGGCGAGAAGGATCACGGGGGTGAAGGCGGCATAGCCGGCGAGGATGAGGACCAGGGTCGAAAGCAGCGGGGCCGAGTAGGAGGCGGCGCCGAGCACCTGGATGTCGCCGCGCTTCACCCCGATGTCCCAGACATAGAAGGCGAGCCCCACCGGGCCGAGGCCGAGGCCGATTGCGGCCGCCCATTGCCAGCCGGAGGCGGGCCATACGGTGGTCTCGAACAGCAGGTGGCAGATGCCGGCAAGAACGGCGGTGACGAGGCAGAAGCCGGCGATGGCCTCGCTCGGGACATGGGCGAAGCGGCGCGACAGCACGGAATAGCCGGCCCAGGTGACGGCGGCAAAGAGGGCGGCGCCGTAGCCGAGGGCATATTGCGGATCGAAGCCGAAGTGGAAGCCCGGGCCCTCGCCGCGACCGACGACGAGCACGGCGCCGACGAGGGCGAGGGCGCAGCCGGCCAGATGCTGCCACTTGAGCCGCTCGCCGGGCAGGAGGGCGGAAAAGACCACGATCAGGACCGGCCACAGGTAGTTGATGAGGCCGGCCTCGACGGGCGGGGCGTTTCGCAGGGCGAAGAAGTAGGCGAAGTGATAGCCGAAGAGGCCGCCGACGCCGAGCAGCCAGACCGGCCACGGCTGGCGCATGGCCCGGATCGCCCCGGGGCGGATCGCCAGCAGGGACAGGCCCCCGATGGCGAAGCTGAGTGCGGTGAGCTGGAACGCCGGCATGCTGCCGCTGGCGGCGGTCAGAACGGCGAGGAGCGACCAGAGCAGCACGGCGGAAAAGCCGGTGAGCGTGGCGGCAGAACGGGAGACGGGGCGTGACATGGTGGCGCTTGTAGAGCATGCCGAGGGAGCTTGAACAGGCCGCGCGGGGTTGCGGCAGGCGGGCGGGTTGCCTAGCTTTGGGGCCATGCCATTGAGCCTCAACGACATTGCGGAACTGCGCCAGCGGCTTGCCTCGGGCTTCGGTCCCATCGAGCATGAGGTGGCCGGCGAAAAGGCGGCATCGCTCGGCCATCACGGCCGGCAGGTCGAGAAGGCGATGGCGGCGCTCAGGGCGTTCGACGCCGATCCGGGGCGGCCGGAAGAGCGCGCCGAGCTGCTCAGGGTCGCGGCGCGCGAGGTGTGGAAGTTCTTCGTGCAACGCGAGATGTGCGGGTTGCGCGACCAGAAGGACGCGATCCGGCACTACGGCATCCCGGGGGAGGTGCTGGCGCGGCTGGGCGCCATCGAGCGCTGATGCACCAATGCGATACATCGGTTGAACCGAACTATGCCCCTCCCTATTCTCGCTACGATCGACTACAGGGACGCAGGGCCGCATCTCCTCTTGGGGTGGTGACGGTTCTCGGGTTTTCTCCCGGCTGGGGTAGCCGATGCTAGGCGACAAGGTGCGCGGAACGTCCCGCGGTGCCGACAGATCACTTTCCGCGCGGACACAGGGCACGTCGCTCCGGCCGCCGTTCCACAAGAGTGCCGTCGATGTCATCTGGACCGGGTTCCGGATCGACGCCGACGCCGTGAGGCCGTTCCTGCCCGAGGGGCTGGTGCTGTCGCCGACGAGCATCGGAATTCTCGGCATCTACACCGCGCCGAGCGGGCGCGGGCTCGCCCCTTACCAGCGCGGCGTCGTGGGCGTCTCGGCCGAGGGCGTGCCGGGCTCCGACATCGGCGAGGGGATGTTCGTGATGGGCGACATTCTCGACATGCCCGGCGGCGCGGTGATGCGCGAACTCTATACGGACAGCGTGGTTGAGGGCGCGGCGCGGACGTGGTTCGCAGACGGACTGCTGCACGGGGCGGCGAGCGTCGACGGGGTCGACTGGCTGCGCGCCAGCATCCGCCCGGCCGGCGAGGTCCGGCACGGGCTGACGGGCGTCGACACGTTCCTCGGGCAGACGAAGGCGGGGCTCGTCCGCTACGCCGACTCGACGATTGCCGACCTCGTCGATGCGGAGGTGGTGGCGCTGGAAATCACCGACGCCGCACCCGACTACATGCGGGCCCTGCGGCCGGTCGAGTACGTGTTCGGGCTGCATGCGGTGCGCGTGAACTCGATCTGGAGCGAGCCGCGCGTGGTCGGGCCGCAGGCCGCGATGAATGCGACGAGCGTGTTCCTGAGCCTCATCGACGACACCGGTCGGGCGGCGGCGGTGGTGCGCGAGGACGGCACGCTGATCGAGGCGAATGCGCGGGCCCACGCCTTGCTGGCGCTCGAGGGATCGGGCGTGGGCGAGCGGCTGCTGTCCAGTGTTCCGGCGGAGCGGCAGGCGCTGAGCCGAGCGCTGCGCGAAAGCGTGGCGCGGACCGGGCCGCGCGCCTCCGACCCGGTGCTGATGCAACGGCCCGGCGGCGGCTATGTGCTGGCCTATGTGCTGCCGCTCGAGCACGGCGAGCACGGCCCGGATGCGGCGCTGGTGCTGCTGTCGGACATCCAGGGCACGGAGCGGCGCGACGCGGCGCAACTGCTGCAGCTGTTCGGCCTGACGGCGGCGGAGGCGCGGCTTGCGGCGCTGGTGGGGTGCGGCATGGCCGTGAAGGCGGCGGCGGCCGAACTGGGCGTGACCGAACACACGGCGCGCTCGACGCTCAAGACGGTCTACGACAAGCTGATGATCAAGAAGCAGTCCGAGCTCGGGCACCTCGTGGCACGGCTGCAGTTTTCATAGGGGCAATGCGGCCGGCGCGCGCCGTCCCCCCACATTTGTGGGGTGCGCCGAAGGGCGAAGCGGCCGATGTTCGGGACAAGGAAACGCATCCCGTCAGGACCCTCGCCGTGCTCGGACTACTCGACAAGGACACCGCCACGGTGTTGCCCAAGCTCGCAGGGCTGACCGTCGGCGAGGCGATCGCGATGCTGCAGACGTTCGATCCGGCGGCGCCGCTGCTGGTGCGGGCGGAGAACGGCGGCTTCGTCGAGGCGCTCGGCTTCCGCGCCACCGGGGTGGTGCTGAACGCCAACAGCGCCGAAGGGTACGGGCCGCATGACCTGCCCGATCCGGGCCGGCGCGCCGACGTGACCGCGGTGGTGGTGCGCGCCGCCGGTTGAGCTAAAGCTCCAGCTTGAAGCCTTCGTGGCTCTTGCTGAACCCCAGCCGCTCGAAAAAGCGATGCGCGTCGAGGCGCTTCTTGTTCGAGGTGAGCTGGACGAGGCCACAGCCGCGGGCCCGCGCCTCGCCGATCGCCCATCCGATCATCTCGCTGCCGAGCCCGAGGTTCCGGTGCGCCGGAGCGACATGCACGGCCTCGATGAGGCAACGCGTCTGGCCGAGGCGGGCGATGCCCGGGATGAAGCTGAGCTGGAGCGTGCCGACGGGGGTGCCATCCCGTTCTGCGACGACGAGGCGCTGGCCCGGATCGGCGTCGATGGCCGCCAGGGCCGCGAGATAGCGCGGGTGATCGGGCCGGTCCGGCTGATCAGGAGTGGGCACGACGCTGTCATCGACGATGAGGCGGACGATGAAGCCGAGGTCGTCGGCGGTGGCGTCGCGACAGGAAAGGCGATTCACGTCGGATGATCCTCCAGGTCCTCGATGTGGAGGTCCCGGGTGCTGGCAATAATCGAGTCGAGGAAGCCGGGGAAGCGCGCGTCGAGGTCGGCGCGGCGCAGGCTGACACGGCGGCGGGTGCCCTCGGGCACGACGTTGACGATGCCGGCCTCACGCAGCTTCGATACGTGGTAGCTGATGGCGGTCTTGCTCGCGAGGTCGGTGAACTGGCCGCAGGTCATGCCGGCCCCGGCCCGGGACAGATGAGCGATGATGGCGAGCCGGGTCTGGTCGCCGAGGGCGGCCAGCACCTCGGGCAGCGCGATCCGGTCGGCCTCGGGGTGCGGCAGGGGCTGCTGCGGTTTCATGGCCGAAAAGTAGTCCATCGGGGGCCAAAGTTCAACGATCGTTGAACCAGGGGTTGACGACGCCGCGAGCGGCGTTCATTTGTTCAATGACCATTGAACTAAGGACATGGCCATGGACATGCGACTGGTCTGGCTGGCGCTCGGAACGTTCGGCATCGGGGTCGAGGGGTTCGTGATCGCCACCCTCCTGCCGGCCATCGCGGCCGACAGCGGCGTGTCGGTGACGACGGCGGGCTATCTCGTCTTCGCCTATGCCATCGCCTACGCGGTCGGCGCGCCGGTGCTGTCGGCGATGACGGGGCGGTTCGACCGGCGGGTGCTGCTGGCGGCGACGGCGACGGTGTTCGCGCTCGGCGCGCTGGTGGCGGCCTGGTCGGAGGGATACTGGATCCTGCTCATGGCACGGGTGATGATCGCTGCATGTGCGGGGCTCTATGCGGCTTCGGCGCAGGCGGCGGCGGTCACCATCGCGCCGGTGGAGCGGCGGGCGCGGGCGGTCTCGATCGTCGTCGCCGGCACGACCATGGCGGTGGCCCTGGGGGCCCCGATCGGCGCCTTCATAAGCAGCGCGGCGGGGTGGCGCGGCACCTATGTCGCCATCGCCGCGGTCGGGTTGCTGACCGCGCTCGCCATCTGGTTCATGCTGCCGGCGGGCATCAAGGGCGACCGGCGCAGCATCCGGGACCGGCTGGGCGTGCTGGCGGTGCCGGGCATCGGGCCGTCCCTGCTCACCATCCTGCTCTACATGACCGGGCCGTTCGCCGGGTTCATCTACCTTGCGCCCGTCACGACGCAACTCATGGGGCTGGATGCGGGGCTGCTGCCCTACGTGATGCTGGCATACGGAATCGGTGCGGCCATCGGCAACAGCCTGGGCGGGCAGCTCTCGGACCGGATCGGGGCCAACCGGACGCTGGTGGCGGCCATGGTCGCCGCCGTCGTCGGGCTGCTGGGGTTGTCGGCAATTCCGGTGATCGTGCCGGCGGGGCTGATCCAGCCGGTCTTTTTCGCCTTCATGTTCGCCTGGGGCGTCGTGGGATGGATCTTCCTGCCGGCGCAGGTGAGCCGGATCGTGGCCATGGCTCCGGCCTCGGCGCCGCTGGCGCTGTCGCTCAACGCCTCCTGCCTGTACCTCGGGACGGCGCTCGGCGCGGTGGTCGGCGGACAGGTGATCGAGCGGTTCGGCATCGGGCAGCTCGGGCTCGTCGCCGCGGCCTTCCCGGCGCTGGCGCTGGTGGTGTTCGTCACCACGCGGCCGACCCCGGCGATCGTGCCGCGGCTTGGCTGAAAGGCCTAGCAGGCGCCGCTTGACCGCGGTCGGGGACTCCCTGCCTATGGGAGCGGGAGAGGGGCCTCGCTTATTTCATGGACATGCGGCTGTTGTGGCTGGCGCTGGGGGCATTCGCCGGTAGCGTCGAGAGCTCCCTTATCGTCGTGGTCATGCCCGAAGTGGCGGCTGAAGCCGGGGTCTCGATCGCCGAGGCGGGCTGGCTGATCTTCGTCTATTCGCTGGCCTACGGCATCGGCACGCCGATCCTTGCCACGGTGTTCGGGCACGTCGACAGGCGCACGATCGTCGCCGGCGCGGAGCTGCTGTTCGGGACGATGGCGCTGCTGTTCGGGCTGCTGCCGGGATACCTGATGCTGCTGGCGGCGCGGACGTTCCTTGCGACCGGGGCGGGGATGTTCACCTCGACGGCGCAGGCCACGGCGGTGAAGCTGGCGGCGCCGGGCAAGCGCGGCAGCGCCATTTCCACCGTGGTGATGGGCGGCTCGATCGCCGTTGCGCTCGGGGCGCCGCTCGCCGCGCTGGTCGCCAATACGTTCGGCTGGCGCGTCGCCTATGTCGGGCTCGGCGCCTTCGCGATCGTGGTGGCGGCGACGATGTGGCTGCGGCTGCCGGGCGACATCCACGGCGACACGCGGACGCTGCGCGAGCGGCTCAGCGTGCTCAAGGTGCGCGGCGTGCCGCTGGCGCTGCTCTCGGCCGGGTTGATGGTGATGGGGACGTTCGTCTTCTTCAACTTCCTCGCGCCGGTGACCACCGAGTTCATCGGCATGGACCGCTCGCTGCTGCCGGTGGTGATGCTGGCGTTCGGCGTGGGGGCGGTGCTGGGCAACCATTTCGGCGGGAAACTGGCGGACCGCCACGGCGGCAAGCAGACGGTGCTCGTGATGCAGGGCATCGGCATCGTGCTGCTGGCCGGCCTGCCGCTGCTGGCGCTGCTGCCCGACTGGCTGTCGCACCCGGCCTTCCTCGCGTTCATGGTGGCCTATGGCGCGATGGCGTGGGGCAGCATGCCGCCGCAGTTGCACCGGCTGGCGGCGCTGTCGGCGAAGTCGGTCCAGCTCTCGGCGGCGCTGAACCTGACGGCGATGAACATCGGCGGGGCGTTCTCGGCGGTGGTCGGCGGGCTCGTGCTCGAACGGCTCGGGCTGGCATGGCTCGGACCGGTGGGAGCGCTGTGCCTCGTGCTGGCGCTGGTCGTGTCCTGGATGGCGCCGGCGGGCACGGAGACCTAGACCCGCTTGCCCCTTGGGCTGAGGGCGAAGGCCACGGCGAGGACGACGACGGCGAGCGTGGCGGGCAGGAGCGCGATCCACTGGTTGCCGGCGACGAGCACGGCGGCGCCGGCCCACATGATCGAGCTCAGCGCTTCCGAGATGGTGGCGACGCGGGATGCCACCTGGCGGCGGCGGAACATGGCGCGGCGCATCGGCACGCGGAACCAGAGCTGGATGGCGGTGGCGGAACCGGCCGAGACGGCGACGAAGGCCGCGGTGATCGAGGCGAGCTCGAGCGAGGCGACGGCGAGGCAAAGCAGCACCGGCGCGAAGATGACGGCGACCGAGACGGTGACCGCCTCGATCTTGGCGAGGAGCACGGCGCGGGGCGAGATCGGGGCCGTGACGACGAGGTCGTGCGCGTCCTCGCCCGAGATGGCGAGCCAGCTGAGGCCGCCGGCGAGCTGCCCGGCCGCCATGACGATCACCGGGATCACGACGACATAGGTGCCGGCGCTCTGGCCGTAGGAGACCCAGAGGAACAGCGCAGGCGGAAAGAGGTAGAGGATCTGCATCAGCGTCTGGCTGAGCAGCCACGGATCGCGGCGCAGCAGCTTCCACTCCTTGACGCGCAGGGCGTGGCGCTGGCTGGTGCGGCGGAACGGACGGGTCGAGGCGGTCTGCTGGACGCGGGTGGCGGAGATGCCGGCGGCGGCGATGGCGTGGCCGGCAAAGCCGGCCGAGGTCATGCGGATGACGAGCGCCAGCGTGCCGAAACCGAGGACGAGGACCACCAGCACACCCGCGAGGTCGCCCATGGCGGCGCGGGCCGGCAGCCAGAGGAGGCTCGCCGCATCGGGTGCGGCGCCGACGAACTCGGGCGACTGCAGCAGGGCGTAGCGGTTCATGTTGCCCAGGCTGAGTATGGCCGCGGCCTGGATGCCGATGACGAAGCCGGCGCCGACGATGCCGGCGATGATCTGCGATGCAAGCCGCGTGCGGGCCGGGCCGATGGTGCGGAAAAGGCCGATGGTGACCAGCACGGCGAGCGCGGCGGCGAGGGCGCCGAGCCCGGCGAGGACGCCATAGGCGGCGAGCCACTGCAGGCCGTCGCGGGCGGCGAGGGTGTTGACGATCGGGCTCGCGAGGAGGCACGCGAGCAGCACGGTGGCCAAGGCGGTGGCGCCGGTGCGGATGGCAAAGACGCTGGCCGAGGAGGCGGGCGAGCTGAGGATCAGGTCGAGATCGGAGCGGCTGTAATAGGCGCGGGTGACCGATTCCAGCGCCTGGCTGAGCATCACCGTCCAGAACAGGAAGCCGGTGGCGGTGACGACGACGAGGGTGGACTTGCCGGGGGAAACGCCGCCGGCGATCCATTGCGCCATCAGCGCGTCGGCCAGCAGGTGCAGGCCGAGGTAGAAGAGGGCGAGGACGCCGAACAGGACGAGGCCCCGCACCTTCCTGCCGGCGGTCATCATGGCGAGCCAGTCGCGCCAGGCGAGGCGGAACTCGTGGGCGGCGAACCAGGGCAGGGAGGCCGGGGCGAGGCGCATCAGGCCGCGGCCTCGGTGGCGATGTCGGCCTCCTTCTGGGCGACGAGGTCGAGGAAGATCTCCTCGAGCGTGGTTTCACGGCCGATCCGGGCGCGCAACTCGGCAAGGGTGCCTTCGGCGACGAGACGGCCATGGTTGATGACGCCGATCCGTTCGGCCATGCGTTCGGCCACTTCGAGGATGTGCGTCGTCATGATGACGGTGACGCCGGAGGCCACCTTCTGCTTCAGCACGTCCTTGACCTGGCGGGCCGAGCCGGCATCGAGCCCGGTCAGGGGCTCGTCGAGGATGATGAGGCGCGGCTCGTGGACGAGGGCGCCGGCGAGGGCGACCTTCTGCAGCATGCCCTTGGAGAAGCCGCCGCAGCGCTCGTTGGCATGGGGCCTGAGGCCCAGCCAGTCGATCAGCTCGTTGGAATGGCGTTCGGCCTCGCGGGCCTCGATGCGCCAGAGGCCGGCGACGAACTCGAGGTATTCGAGCGGGGTCAGGCGATCGTAGACCATCGGCTCGTCGGAGACCCAGGCGACGACCTGGCGGGCGGCGACGGGATCGGTGGCGGTGTCGATGCCCAAGACGGAAATGGAGCCGGCGTCGGGCTGCAGCAGCCCCGCCACCATGCGCAGGATCGTGGTCTTGCCGGCGCCGTTGGGGCCGAGCAGAGCATAGAACTCGCCGGCCCTGACCTTGAGCTCGAGGTCGACGACGACCGGGCGGTCGAAGCTCTTGCTGAGCCCGGAAACATCGAGTGCGTACTGGGAGTTGATCATCGCGGCCCCACCGATTTCGGGCGGAGCCTAGCGGCGAGCGATTGAAGGGGGCTGAACGCGGCCGGTAAACAAACCCCTATTGCAGCCCGACAGGATCGACGATGCCACCGGGGCAACCGCCGTCGGTCGGGCGGGCGGCGCGCATGAGGTCGGAGAGGCGGGAGGCTTCGGTGACGGTGCCCCAGAGGCCGATGGTCAGCTCCGAGATGATGCGGCGCCCGCCGTCGTCGGCGCAGGCGAGCCGGACGCGCTCGCCGATGCCGCTGCCGTAGATCTCGTCGAAGGCGGCGCGGATCTCGGCCTCGCTCAGGTGCCTGCCGACGCTGCCGGCGAACAGGTCGCGGACGCGGGAGGCGTTGAGCTGGGCGAGGAGGCTGGTGGCGGCGGTGTAGTAGCCGGCCACGTCGGAACCGAAGCAGGTGCCGTGCTTGATCCATTCGTGCCGCTCGAGCTGCGAGCGCGTGCCGGGCATGACCTCGTCGAGGGTCTGGCGCAGGGCGGCGGGGAGTTCGACCGGGGGCAGCTGCTGCCAGCGGCCGTCGCGATCGAGCTGCTCGATGGAGGAGGAGACGCCGCAATACTGGTCGCGCGGCCAGAGGCCATGCAGCGAGAAATGGCTGGCATCGAAGCGGGACCTCGTCATGGTCGTGCATTCGGGCCTGTTGCGGGCGCCCTCGCAGAAGGCCGGCTGCCAGCTCACGGCGAGGATGAGGAACTGGTCGGAAGCAGCTGATCCGGTGCGCGAAGCGGAGTTGCGGGCAGGCGCCTCGGCGGCAGGCGGTGAGCCCGGTTGCGGCGGTGTCGGGGCGGGCTGCAGCCACAGGTAGACGGCGGCGCCGACGAGCAGGGCGGAGACGAGCAGCAGGGAGAATCGCGCGTTCATGCGCCGATGCTAGCAGGACGCGACGGAAGCGGCGGCGGGTGATGCCCGCCGCCCGCCCGTTCAGAGGGCGATGCGGTACTCGCCGAAGCCATCCTCGTTGGTATGGCCGGTGGCTTCGATCCTGACCGCGGTGACATCGCCGAGATGCTCGGCGGCCCTGGGCCCGGTCTCGAAGATCACCGTCGCTCCGATGGGTGCGAGCGACCAGTTGCTGTCGGCCTTGGGCTGGATGGTCTTCTGCTCGAGGATGTAGCGCACGATGAGGTCGCGGTTGGTGTCGGGACCCTTGAAGACGATCCTGTCCGGGCCGATCCCGGGGAAGCCGCCGCCGCCGCCGGCGCGGTAGTTGTTGGTGGCGACCACGAACTTCTGCGCCGGGTCGATGGGCTTGCCGTCGTACATGAGGTCGACGATGCGGCTGCCGGCGTTGCCGAGGTCCTCGCCCTTGGGGCCGTACTTTGCCGGCTGGCTGATGTCGATCCGGTAGGTGACGCCGTCGATGACGTCGAAGTTGTAGGACGGGAAGTCGTTGTTGATGAGCGGGGCGTCGGTCGCGCCGGGCTCGACCTGGTTGAAGATGCCGGCGGAGC
>JAEYZJ010000027.1 GCA_023430705.1 Pseudomonadota bacterium
ATCCGCCCCGGGGGCTTGATCATGCGCATCATGGCGAGGGCAAGCGTGGACTTGCCCGAGCCGGATTCTCCCACCATGCCCATCTTCTTGCCGGCCTCGAGGGTGAAGCTGACGTTGTCGAGGGCACGGGCGCGACCGAGGTCGGTGTAGTAGGTGACGACCAGATCGTCTACGCGCAGGACGGGCTCGGCGGCGCCGAGGGCCGGGTTGCGGCCGGCGGCGGCTTCAGTGGTTGCAAGATTCATAGTCATTACTCCGTCCGCCGGACGCGTGGATTGGCCAGTTCGTCGAGGCCCATGTTGATGAGGGCAAGCGACCCGAGGATCAGGATCATGGCAATCGAGGGTGCGATGGGCCACCACCACCAGCCGTTGAAGAAGGCGCCCTGCAGCTGCGCAGCCCAGATCAGGTTGCCGAGCAGCGGCTCGCGCAGCGGGCCGAGACCCAGCACGGCGAGATAGAACGAGGCGAACACGGCGGCGAACACCTGGCCGACGAAGGCTGCTGCGATGAACGGCAACAGGTTCGGCAGAATCTCCTTGAAGATGATGCTTAGGTCGCCGACGCCCGAGAGCTTGGCCACGGAGACGAACTGGCGCTCCTTCATGGTGAGCACCTGGGCGCGGATGACGAGGGTCGGCCCCATCCAGGCGAGCATCACGACGATCAGGGCCATGGTGATGATCGTCACGTCGCGTTTGTCGAGCGAGCCGGCAACCACGACCTGGATCAGCAGAACCGGGATCGGCGTCAGGATCTGGCAGATGGTGCGGATGGTCGAATCCACCCAGCCGCCGAAGTAGGCGGACACAAATCCGAAGACGACACCGATCAGCGTGCCGAGACCGCCGGCAATGACGCCGATGATGGCGGTCTGCCACATGCCGACGACCATGGCCGCGAGCAGGTTACGACCGAAGAAGTCGGTACCGAACGGGTATTTCAGACTGGGCGGCTGCTTGGTGGCAGCGGCCAGCGGATAGGCGTGCTTGGGGTTGATCGTCATCAGGCCGATGACCGTGAACAGGATCAGCCCGATGAGGATCGCGAGGCCGATGGCAAGGCCACGGTTGCGGTTAAGGTAGCGCAGCAGGAGGGTGATCCGGCCTGGTTGCTGGACCGACGCTTCCGGGGCAGTTGCGGTGATGGATGCCAATTGTCCGGATTCCTACTGGTTGGTCCGCACGCGCGGATCGAGAAGCGGGTAGACGAATTCAAGGATGGCCATGAGCACGGCGATCGCGATGGTGATGAAGAGAACGATACCGTAGATCAGCGGGAAGTCGTTCGAGCGGATGGCGTTGTTGAGCACGGTGCCGAGGCCGGGAAGACCGAACAGGCCCTCCACGATGATGGCGGACGTGACCACGGTACCCAGTGCAAGGGCGAGGCCCGTCACCTGCGGGAGCAGGGTATTGCGCAGGTAGTAGTCGCGGAAGATGCGGCCGCCGGTCAGACCCTTGTGCTCGGCGAAGTTCACGTAGTCCTCGCCCTGGATGGTGACGCCCATGCCTCGCATGGAGAGCACCCAGCCGCCGACGGAGCCGAGGATGAGCGCCAGGCCCGGCAGCAGTTGGTGCCGGAGCAGATCGAAGACGAACGGCCACGACCAGTTCGGCACCTGGCCAACGGAATAGGCGCCGCCCAGCGGCAGGAGCTTGAGGCGGAAGCCGATGAAAAAAAGGAGCAGCACGCCCATGATGACGGGCGGCACACCAGTCAGCAGCACGAAGGGGGTCGCAAAGCTGCGAAGCCAGCGCGGCGCCTTGGGCCAGGCAGAGATGGCGCCCAGCAGGTTGCCGATGATGAAGCTCAGGACAGTGGTGACGAGCAGGAGGAAGAACGTCCAGGGCAGGGCCTGGGAGATGATGTCGGCAACGGTCGACGGGTAGCGGTTCAGCGAGTAGCCGAAGTCCATCCGGATGATATTGCCGAGATAGTTCCAGTATTGCTCCAGCAGGGGTCGGTCGAGGCCGAACTGCTGGTTCATGCTGGCGATGAGGGTCTCGAGGTCACCCGGCGAGAAGCCGCCGGAACGCGCCAGTTCGGCGAAGCGCTCGCGGATAGCGTTGCGCGGCGACAGGCGGGGGATGAAGAATACGATCGTGGATGCGGCCCAGATGACCAGAACCAGAAAAGCGAGGCGCTTTGCGATCAGCTTGAAATTCACTTGGGCTACTCCGGCACCGTGAAGAGTCGGAGTGCGCGCGGGCGCGCACTCCGGTGTCGAGGTTGGTTACTGCACGCCAGTCGGCTGCAGGGCGGCGATCACCAGCATACCGGTGTGTGCCCAGAACGCGCCGTTCGTACCCATTGCCGGGTTGTCGGCGGTCGGCCAGTTCTTCCAGTAGTGCTGGTTGTACGCGATGCGGTGCAGCCACTGGATGATCGGCACGTCGATCTGGTCACGCCAGTAGATCCCCAGAGCCTGTGCAGCGCCTTCCTGGAACTTCGGATCGTCCGACGAGAGCGGGGCGATCGAGTCGAGGATAGCGTCGTACTCGGGGTTGCTGTAGCGCGAGAAGCGGTTGTTGCCGGCCGAAGTCCCGATGGCCTCGCTGTACTTGCCGTGGAAGAGGTTCAGGGCCTCGAACGGGTCGTAGAGCGAAGCGCCGTGCCCAAACATGTAGAAGCCGGCCTTGCCGTCGGCCATGTTCTGGTAGGCGTCGGGCCCAAAGTTGATCGAAGCATCGAAGCCACCCTGACGCAGCATCTCGACCAGGATCGGAACGATGTCGCCATGGATGTTCTCGAAGCCCTGGATGGTCGCGTCGACGGTCTCGCCGTCCTTCTCCCACAGGCCATCGCCGTTCATGGTGAAGCCAGCTTCAGTCATGAGGGCAGCGGACTGCTCCGGATCGAACAGGCGCGGCTGGTACTGCTCCTCGAGCGCCTTGACGGCGGGCGAGTCAGCAAAAGCCTGCAGGTTCGGGTAGAGCGGGAACGGATAGATCGTCGCGATCTCGGCGCCCTCGTAGAGGATCTCGTTGATCACATCGCGGTTGACGACCAGGCTGACAGCACGGCGGACCTTGGGGTCGCTGTACGGTTCGAGCTGGGTGTTCATCCACAGCGAGTTCGGCCACCAGTCGAGATAGCCAAAGGGCGAGGCAGTGCCCGTGTGCGTGGTGATCTCGGGGTTCTGGGCAAGGATGTTGCCGATGACCGAGGAACGCATGTCGAGAGCGGAGTCGAACTCGTTGTTCACGAGGCGCTGGGCCACGGTGTCCATCGAGACGCCGGTGATGTTGGCGATAACGACGCGCTTGACCGCCGGCTCGGCGATACGACCGGCCTTAACGGCCCGCCAGTCGGGACGGTAGTCGAAGATCTTCTGGTTGGCGTTCCAGGCGATCAGGTCATAGGGACCCGAATGCGGCATCTCGACGCCACCGGGCTCCATGTTCACGTCCGGCTTGGACGAGAGGAAGGCGGCCGGAACGATCGGGATACCCGTGTCGAACTTCTCGGTCAGAACCTCAAACTTGAAGCGCGGGGCCGGCTGATTGAAGTTCACCTTCACGGTGAGGTCGTCGACGATCTCGGTGGACGTCACGAACTGGCTGAAGTGCGCGTTGTAGGGCAGCTTGGAATTGTTGAGCTGGCCGTCGAACGTGAACTTGACGTCAGCGGAGGTGACGGGGGTGCCGTCAGACCACTTGGCGTCCTTGTTCAGCTTGATCTCGAGCGCGGTGAACGTGTCGTCGGTGTATTCCATGCTGTCGGCCAGCCACGGAACGTACTCGCCCTTGAAGATGGCGAAGTACATCAGCGGCTCCCACATCAGGGCGTTGCCTTCCTGATGGGTGTAGCCAGGCAGCGCCCACGGGTTCGTGACGCCGATCGGCGAGGAGGCGGCAACGCCCCAGCCCAGCACGGCAGTCTGGTTCCGCGGAATCTCCGGCAGCGAGGCCGGAAGGATTTCCTTGGGCGCAGTCGCGGCGAGCGGGCTTTGTGCGTGGGCCGCCATCGGGGCGGCCAGCACAAGCGCCGCGAGCGCTGCTGCTGTTAGCAGTTTAAGTTTTGCCATGTGACAGAATCTCCCTTGACTGTCGATGGATCGTAATCGCCGCGTTCGTGACGGCAGATGTTTCGTTGAAAGGCCTCTATCGGCCGCAGTGCCTCCCTCACCCTCCCCCAAAGATGATCGTGTGATCACTTCGACGTGGTGGAGCCCTGGCATCGTCCGGTCTGCTGGACCGGCGCCGTTGCGGCTGGAACCGTTGCTGTCCGAGTCTCCTTGCGGAGCCATTCGGCGCTGCGTCGGTGCGCAATCAGCATGCTTTCGCATGTGGACGAACGCCCGCTGTCGCTGGCACGAAGCCAGACGATGCGACCGGTCGGATTACGCTGACCTGACGCTGCCCATCATCGGATAGTCAGTTCGTGCGCTGCAGCATATGGCCTGGTGTCTCCCCTACCCCCGGCTTTTCGTGAAGCCGGCAATTTCTCCCAATAATCTCAAGCGTTAACCGGGCGATTCCGGTGAGTCAACATCTGGAATGGTAGTTGGACCGGGGCCCTTCGGCTTGAGGTACGTGCCTCGCAACGGAGCACTCTGATAATGCGAAGGTTTTCGGAGCTCTGTAATCCGTGTACCAAAATCAAAAAATAATGTGCGAAACATCCGAAGGTGTCAGGCACGCCTCGAACGATCCGCCATCGTGCCTGCTCACACCCGCCTACGGTTCGCCAGAATCTGTCCGACGAGCGTCGCCTGATGGGTGGCAGTGGTCGCGCGGGCTCGATTGTGAGAGCCGGCGCTGACTGGCAAGAAAAAGGGCGCCGGTGAGACCGGCGCCCGACACTTGTTCAGGGAGGAATGTGGGGGCTCAGCCCTTGATGCCCGCCGACAGCATGATCGCCTGAGTCACCCGGCGTTGGAAGATCAGGTACACGACGGCGACGGGGAGGCCGGCCATGACTGCCGCGGCCAGTTCCCGGGCATACTGCACGCCGAAAGCGTCGGTCACCTGCGTGATGCCTACCGATACGTTCATCGCCTCGGCCTTGGTCACGGCGAGGAATGGCCAGAGGAAGGCATTCCACGCACCTATGAAGGTGATGATGGCGAGCGCCGTGGTGACGCCCCAGTTCATCGGGAGGAAGACGCGGAACAGCATGCGGAACTCGCTGGCCGAGTCCATGACTGCAGCTTCGCGGATCTCGCGCGGGACGCTGTCGAAGAACTGCTTGTAGACGATGACCACGACGGGATGGATCAGCTGCGGAAAGATCACCCCGAGCCAGTTGTTGATCAGCTTGAACTGCGCCATCAGGATGTAGTGGTTCACGATCAGGGCCTGGATGGGGACCATGAAGCTCGCGAGGATGAGGAACCAGAGCAGTTTGCGCCCGGGAAAGCTCAGCTGGCTGAGGGCATAGCCGCAGGTCGCGCCCATGAGGATGACAAGGACGGTGACACCGACCGAGGTGGCGACCGAGTTGATGTACCAGGCGCCGATCTGCGAATTGAACAGGATGTGGGCGTAGGCCTCGAGCGTGAAGGTGCGCGGCCAGAGCTCGAGGCCTGGCTGGACCACCTGATACTCGGGCTTGAGTGTCGTGACCACCGCCCAATAGAGCGGGAAGGCCCAGAGTACGGCGCAGACCATCGTCACGACGGTAAGAATGAGGCCGCCGCGGTCGAGTGTCTTGAGGACGCGTAACCGGCGGGGGCTGGCCGCCGCGGTGGTGGTTTCGGCGAGGGCGGTCATCTTTCACCTCGAGCGCGCAGCACCTGATACTGCAGGACGGAGAATACGATCACGATGACGAACAGGGCCACCGCGATGGTGGCGGCGTAGCCGCCGTGGTTGCGCTCGAAGGCCTGGTTGTAGATGTACTGCACGAGCACCATGGACGGGTCGGCGCGGCCGCCCTGCACGAACAGATAGACCTGATCGAATATCTTGAGCTGCAGGATCAGCTGGATGGTGAGTACCAGCGCCGTCACGGGCCAGATGAGCGGCCAGGTGATCTTGCGGAATACCGTCCAGCGGTTGGCATTATCGAGCTGGGCAGCCTCGTAGATTTCAGGCGAGATTGCTCGCAGTCCGGCGAGATAGAGCAGGATGTTGAAGCCGCAGGTCCACCAGATGGTCACGAGCGCAACAGCGGGCATGAACCAGCCGGAGGTCCGGAACGGAGGAATCTTCTTTCCGGCAAGCGGTTCGATGATCCCCTGCATGATGCCGAACTGCACGTCGAACATCCAGTTCCAGATGCGATAGACAACCGAGACCGGCAGGATGTAGGGCAGGAAGAAAAGTGCAAGGACAAGGCTCTGCTGCCACCCCTTCAGCCGGCTGACCATCATGGCGATGGCGAGGCCGATAAGCGTGTTGGGGATGACTGTCAGCAGCACGAAGTAGCCGGTGTTGAACACGGCCGTGCGGAACCGGCGGTCCCCGAACATCTCCACGTAGTTCTCGAGCCCAATGAACTTGCCGGGGCCGATCAACGGAGCGTCGGTAAAGCTTAGTCCGACCATCTGGATGGTCGGCCAGATGAAGAGGATGCCGTAGATCAGCAGAAACGGCGTCACCAGCACCAGGGCGGTGAAGAGTTCGGTACGTCGGTTTCGGATCATCCGCGGAACCTCGATCGGGAACAATCGGCTGGCCGGCTCTGTAGCCGGCCAGCCGGGAAGGAACTTCCTAGTCGAGCTGGTCCTGCAGGTCGGCCTGCATTTCGGTCAGCGCTTCGGTGACGTCCAGCTCGCCATGGACGGCGGGCAGGAGGTAGTTGCCGGCCGCATCGTAGATCGGCGCCCCCACGCCCGAGATGGTCGAGGACGGGTCGAACACGGCATTGTCGGCGAGGACCGAATAGGTCGCGTAGGGCTGCTTGGTCTTCAGCTCTTCGGCGGTGCGGGCCGGCGTGTAAGCCGGGATGTGACCGGCATCGGCCCAGGCCAGCGAGTTCTCGGCCATCCACTTGATGACTTCCAGCACGGCAGCACGCTTTTCGGGGCTCAGGTCGCGCCCGGTCGGAATGGCCCAGGCGTGCGAGTCGGCCCAGGTGGCGGGACGCTCGAAGAGCACCGGCAGCTCTACCGCACCCCACTCGAAGCCGAGTTCGTTCTTGGCCGCGAGGTCGGTGAAGGTCGGCACTTCCCAGACGCCGTTGATGTGAAGCGGGGCCTGGCCGCTGGTGAACAGCGCGATCGAGGCGGGGTACTCGGTATTGGCGGGCGCCAGGTCCGAGCCGATCCAGTCGGCCACCACGTTGGCAGCGTTGACGGCCTTCTGCAGGTTGTCACCCGGCAGAACCTGACCGTCCTGCAGGAAGACCCCGTTCTGCTGGCCAAGCAGCGACGAGAAGATGCGCCATTGGCTGTCGCCGGCGGCATGGATGGAAATGCCGTACTGGCTCCCGCCATCCTTGAGCTTCTGCAGCGAGGCGTGGAACTCCTCCGGGTTGCTGCCCAACGCGGGCTTGCCATCGGCGTCGAGGAGGCCGGCCGCGCTCAGCTTGTCCTTGTTGTAGTAGAGGACCACGGCGTGGATATCGAAGGGTACGGCGTAGATCTTGCCGTCGACCTGGGCCGCCTGCCAGTTGGAGGCGGCGTAGGTGTCGGGGCCAAGACCGATACCAGCCAGCTCGTCTGCCGAGAATTCTGCCAGGGTGCCGCTCGCGACGCCGGCCGGCAGCCGCGAGAGGTGGTAGGTCATCATGTCCGGGCCCTCGCCGATGGCGGCAGAGGTCTGGACCTTGGTGTAGAAGGGCACGCCCCACTCAAGCGTGGTGGCTTCGATCTGGGTGCCGCCCTGATGCTCGGCATTGAAGCGCTCGATCAGCGCCTTCATGCGCACGCCGTCACCACCACCGAGGAAGTCCCACCAGACAACCTTCTCCTGCGCGACGGCCGCACCTCCCATCGACAGCAGCGCTGTCGATACAAAGGCGATCCTTTGAATCAGCTTCATCTATTCCTCCCAATCCCTTCGCTCATTGTGATGATCGAGGACGGTTGCCATCCCCGCCGGTGGCAGCCGCACTGAGCGGCTGCAGCTGCCCCGGTATTTTTCCTGCCTAGCTGGCGGCGTGGTATGCGACGTCCTGGGCATCGAAGAGATGCGCCATGGTGCCGTTCACCTGCAGGTTCACCACGCTGCCTACGTCTAGCGACGACATCCCCTCGTCCTCGGCGACCACCACCGAATTGTCCGCCAACCGCACGTAAGCAAGCGTGCGGTCCCCCAGCCGCTCGACGATCTCGGACTTGCCGGTGATGCCGCTCCCGTCCCGCACCACCCGAACGGACTCTGGGCGGAGTCCCAGGGTCAGCTGGCTGCCCGTCGGAAGCTTCGACGTCGCGACGCCTGTCTGCACAACGGACTTGTCGGCCAGCGTCACCTGCGCGTTGCCGCCATTGTCGGACACGGCGGTCACCGGCAGGAAGTTCATGGCTGGCGAGCCGACGAAGGCGGCTACGAAGCGCGAGGCAGGTCGCGTGTAAACCTCCATGGGCGTGCCGATCTGCTCGATCTTGCGGTTGTTCATCACGACGATCCGCGTGGCGAGGGTCATCGCCTCGGTCTGGTCGTGGGTGACGAAGATCATGGTGGTCTTCAGCCGGTGGTGCAGTTGCGCAAACTCGATGCGGGTGCGCACGCGCAAGCCGGCGTCGAGGTTGGAAAGCGGCTCGTCGAAGAGGAAGGCCTTGGGGTCCCGCACGATGGCGCGGCCAATCGCGACGCGCTGGCGCTGACCGCCGGAGAGCTGGGCCGGCTTGCGGTCGATGAGCGCCTCGAGTTCGAGGGACTTGGCCGCCTGCGCTACGCGCCGCGCGATTTCGTCCTTGGGCATGCGTATGTTCTGCAGGCCAAAGGACATGTTCTCGCGCACGGTCATGTGCGGGTAGAGGGCATAGTTCTGAAAGACCATGGCGACGCCACGCTCAGCGGCCGGGAGTTCGTCGACGCGTCGGTCGTCGATCCAGACTTCGCCTCCGTCATTGCGCTCGAGGCCGGCAATCATGCGCAAGAGAGTGGACTTGCCGCAGCCGGATGGGCCGAGAAACACCATGAACTCGCCAGAGCCGATGGTCATCGTGACGTTCTCGATGACGCGGACACTGCCAAAGTGCTTGCTGACGTTTACGAGCCTGATGTCGGCCAAGTCGTGCTCCTCCCCGTAATCCCGGCCCGCTCGTCCCTTGAGGATCCAGCGCGCCGTCGTCGATGCTATTGCGGCTGACAGTATTGTCAATCCTGTATCAAAGCGACTGTTGTAATCGCGTTTGTTTTCAGGTGGTTAGTCTTCAACTGCATCCGTGAGAGGCGGTCGGAAGCCATTGTGTATCTGAAAACGTGATACGGACGACTGGTCGGCATTGATACGTTTCCAGAGCGTCACCGCGCCGGATCAAGATTGAATGCCCGACTGTCGAGTGGCTATTGGACCGGCACGGGTGGGGATTGCCGCCAAGTAGCAGGCCGGAGGCGCTCCCACGCGTACCATCCGGCGGTCAGGGCGACGATGATGGCGATAGTTGCGATGGCGTCCATCAGCGTGGTGCGGATCGGCTGGCGCAAGAAGTGGCGCGTGGCAAAGAGCGCCAGGTTGCTCAGCACGAGAAAGCTCAGCACGTGCCGGCCCGGCGTCAGGAGGATCTCCGGAATGCGGACGCGCCCGGAAGTCCACCGGCAGATCGCCAGATAGGCGAGAAGGATTGCAGCGGGGCCGGCGATCCAGAGAATGGTCGGCGGAAAGCGTTGCGGAAGGCTGCCGGCCTGTAGCGCGAACCAGAAACAGTAGCCTGTGATGGCAAGAGCGGGCACGAAATGCCAGAGGCGCACAGGGCGCGTGCCGTACCAGATGCCAACAAGGAACCAGGGCAGGTAGGGCAGGAGGGGGAAGTTGGCCATCCCGGTATGGCCGACGAGCGTGGGAAGCAGAGGGAACATGGCCCCTGTCGTGTACCAACTCGTGAGAAGGCAAATGACGCTGACCCCAGCCAGCAGCCAAGGGCTTCGGCCTATTGCGAGCAAGGCAGGCCGTGCGAACAGCTGGACGGCCGAGAGGACCAGGAACGTCGCAAGAAACTCGCTCCAGCCGAAGAGGCGGCGCATGGTCAGGACGTCGAGCGCGAGTTCAGGGGTGAGTGCTTTCCGCTCCACCAGAAGTGCGAAGCCGAAGGACGAGACGTAGACCGATACCAGCAGTAAGAATACCGGCCGCAGTCGCTGCGGCCAGCTTCGCCTGGTGCCCCCGGCCTTGGGGAGGCCCAAGCCGATCCCGAAGGCGAACATGAAGCCCGAGAAGCTGACGAGGTTGGCATACTCGGCGAACATTGCTGCCTCCGGCCGTGGCCGGAAGGTGATGAGCTGGATGACGTGGGCGCCGATCATGCCGATGACCAGCAGGGTCTTCAGCAAGTCGAGATCCTGAGCGCGGCCGGCCGCTTCAATGGGGGAGAGGGTCGAGCTCGGGCCAGCCATCGTCGGTCCATTTGAGGGGCGAGAACTGGAGCTTGGACACGCCGAGGTCCTCGCCGTCGTAATAGTGGTAGGCGAGCATGTCGCCCTTTGACGTGTGGATCGCCTCCTGTCCGCCTGGCCCGATGAAGCGACCAGTCCGGCCGAGGAGGAGCGTGCCGCCGCCCTGGAGCATTGGCTTGCCGTCCCTGTCGAGATAGGGACCGGTCACCGCATCAGCGCGGCCGACACGGATGTTGTAGGTGCTGTCGAGCTGCTTGCAGCACTGGTCGAACGAAACGAACAGGTAGAAGCGGCCATTACGCTCGATGATGGAGGCGGCCTCGATGCCAGCGCCCTCCCGGGAGGCGATATCGTAGGTCGGTGTGTCTTGGGCAATGAGCTTGCCGGTCCCCGGGGAGAGTTCGCGCATCTTGATGCCGTCCCAGAACGAGCCATAGGCAAGGAAGGCACGACCGTCGGAGAGGTCGATGCGCCAGGGATCGATGGCGTTCCAATTGTCGCGGGCGCCGGACTTCAGCACCATCCCCTGGTCCTGCCAGCCTTGGCCGGGCCGGTCAGGATCGAGCGCGGTGTTGGTCATCAGGCCGATGGCGCTTGTGTTGATGCCAAAGGCCGACACCGAATAGTAGAGATACCAGGTGTCGCCGCGCCGGCCGACTGACGGTGCCCAGATGTTCGGCGACTGGTATCCGAGTTCCTTGCGGTGCCATTTCGGGACGCCCTTGCCGATGGCCCCGGCATCCGTCCAGGCGATCCCGTCTGGCGAGGTCTTGGTGCGAATGGCCCCGCGGTAGACCCCGCCTTCCTGTCCCGTCTGGAAGGCGACGAAGCGGCCGCCGATCTCGATGACCGTGGGATCATGGATACGGACGTCCCCGGTGAGCGTGGGCTGCACCTGCTGGGCCAGTGACGGGCTGACGAGCAGGATCGATGCGGCGAACACAAGGCGGGCCAGAACCATCGCTCTCCTCCAGCGCGATGAACGTGGCCGCAGGAGTTCAGACTCCCGGTGCAACTGTCAACCGGGCGGTACTGGCAACTGCACGGTCGCTGGTATGACGCAGTCGATCACGCAATTGGGATTTAGGCTTTACGTGATCTTAATTTCGATCCGGAAAATGGACACATCCGCGGGGTAGTTTCCTGCTTTCGCGGACGGTCCCGCGTGCTTTTCGGATCAGCTGTTGAGTTGAGGCTTTCATGTACCGCGTAACTAAGCCCCTGCTTCCCCTGTCCCGCCGCTCCGTGCTGCTCGGCGCATCCGCCCTGGCCGCTTCGGCGATCATCAGCCCCGCCTACGCGAGTGTCGGCAGCTTTGTCGACGGCGTGTGGAAGCGCGCCAAGGCAAAGGGTATCTCGAGGCGCGTCTTTGACATCGCCATGGACGGGTTCACCCCGTCCAACCAGGTGCTGGAGCTCAGCAAGAAGCAACCGGAGTTCGTGACGACGCCGGCCGACTACGTGGCCAAGCGTGTGTCCGACTCCCGGATGAGCAAGGGCAAGGAAATGCGGGGCGAGTGGAGGCAGACCCTCGCCGCCGTCAGCGCGCGCTACGGCGTACAGCCGGAAGTGATGCTGGCGATCTGGGGCATCGAGACCAACTACGGCGGCTTCATGGGCGGGAACAACAGCGTGCATGCGCTCGCAACCCTCACCTATGGCGGGTATCGGGCCGACTATTTCGGTAGCGAGCTGATCACGGCCCTCGAGATTCTCGAGGGAGGCCACGTGAAGTTCAAGAACATGGTCGGGTCGTGGGCAGGCGCCATGGGCCATCCACAGTTCATGCCCTCGAGCTTCATGCGCTACGCGGTGGACTTCAAGGGCGACGGACACAAGGACATCTGGGGATCGGTGCCCGACGCCCTGGCCTCGATCGGGAACTACCTCAAGGGATTTGGCT
>JAEYZJ010000034.1 GCA_023430705.1 Pseudomonadota bacterium
CGCCATCTGCAGCTGCCTCAAGCGTGGCAGCCTCGTCCCCTGGACGTCCCCGCATTTGGAACGCCCCCACGTGCCAGCGGCTTCTCCGGCGCACCGGAGCATCCCGCGCATGCTTTGAACCTGGGGCAGCCCGACGGCCGCCCCACCCAATCTCCACCGCACCAACCACTCGTCATGATCTCGCTTCGGTGCAGCGGACGAGGGGAGAATACGGGTGGGGGGAAGTGGGGGGACAAGTTTCGGAACTTTTTTTCGCGGACGCTGCCCCACCCCCTCCGAGCTACGCCAGCTCGCTTCGCTCCCAGGCTCCGCTAGCCTCCCCCATCAAGGGGGAGGTGGGGCCGGTGGGTGGCGGTGTGTGATTATCGCGAGCCGGTTAGCCCGTAACCCGCTCGATCTCCGCGCCCACGGCGCTCAGCTTGTCCTCGAGCCGCTCGAAGCCGCGGTCGAGGTGGTAGATGCGGTTGACCACCGTCTCGCCCTTCGCCGCAAGGCCCGCGATGACCAGCGACACCGAAGCCCGAAGGTCCGTCGCCATCACCTGCGCGCCCTTGAGCTGAGGCACCCCGGTGACCGTCGCGGTCTGGCCGTCGACCTTGATGTCGGCGCCGAAGCGGGCGAGCTCGGCCACGTGCATGTAGCGGTTCTCGAAGATCGTTTCGCGGATCTGCGAGGTGCCGTTGGCCATGGTCATCAGCGCCATGAACTGCGCCTGGAGGTCCGTCGGGAAGCCGGGGAAGGGCTGGGTCTCGACATCCACCGCCTGGATGCCGTTGCCGTTGCGAAAGACGCGGATGCCGTCCGCTTCCTGCGAGATGCTGACGCCGGCGCTGGCCAGCGTGTCGAGCGCGGCCTGCAGGTGCCGGGCCTGCGCGTTCTTGAGCAGCACGTTGCCGCCCGTCATCGCCGCCGCCATCGCGTAGGTGCCCGTCTCGATGCGGTCGGCCACCACGCTGTGCGTCGTGCCGTGCAGCTCGTCGACGCCCTCGATGGTGAGAGTGCGCGTGCCGATGCCCGAGATCCTTGCGCCCATCTTGACGAGGCATTCGGCGACGTCGGTGATCTCGGGCTCCATCGCCGCGTTCTCGATCACCGTCGTGCCCCTGGCCAGCGTTGCCGCCATCATCAGCACATGCGTTGCGCCCACCGTCACCTTGGGGAACACCACGTGCCCGCCGCGCAGCCCGCCCCGCGGCGCCCGCGCCACCACATAGCCCTCGTCGATGTCGATCTCGGCGCCCAGTTGCGTCAGCCCGTAGAGGAACAGGTCCACCGGCCGCGTGCCGATGGCGCAGCCGCCCGGCAGCGACACCCGCGCCTCATGCGCCCGCGCCAGCAGCGGCCCGATCACCCAGAAGCTCGCCCGCATGGTCGAGACCAGCTCGTAGGGCGCCGTGGTGTCGACGATCTCGGCGGCCTCCAGCGTCATCCGCTGGCCCTCGAGCGTGGCCGCGCGCCGGCCATGCACGGCGATGTCGACGCCGTGATTCTCGAGGATCTTCTCGAGCTGGTTGACGTCCGCGAGGCGCGGCACGTTCTCCAGCACCAGCGGCTCCCGGGTGAGGAGCGAGGCGATCATCAGCGGCAGGGCCGCGTTCTTTGCGCCCGAGATCGGAATCTCGCCCACGAGTTCGTTGCCGCCGACCAGCCTGATGCGATCCATGTTCTTCCCGACCCGGGGCCCGACGGCCCACGCCTAGCTTTCTGAAGGACGACCCGGCCCTGGGGCGGCCTCGCCGCCGCCGTCGTCCGGCCCGTCCGTATCCGTTCGTGGGTTGTCGCCCGTCGCCGGTGCGCCCGCTGCCCTGGCCCGCGCCTGTTGCTTGCGCCGCTTGAGGTTCTCGCGGAGCTTTGCGGCCAATCTTTGCTCGCGCGTTTGCTGCACGACGGAGACTCCACTGCTCGCCGGCCGGCCCTGGGAGCCCGCGCGGCACCAGCGGACTACTAGCAGACGCGCGGCGATTTGCCTGTATCCGGTTTGCAGCTTTTTGCCCTTGCGTGGGGCCCAACCCTGTGGCAGTAACCGCGCCACGCCGCCGGGCCCCGCGCCCGCCGCAAAAGCGCAAGCTGCAGTAGCTCAGTGGTAGAGCACTCCCTTGGTAAGGGAGAGGTCGAGAGTTCAATCCTCTCTTGCAGCACCATTTTTCCTGATTGAAATCAAGAGATTGGCTGCTATCAAGGGCTTGGAAGCCATCCGGTGGTACACACGGATGGTACACAGTGCCTTTGTTAATGCCCCGCCCGATACGCCTTAGCCCCAACGGAAACTGGTATCTCAAAGTCCGCAGTCCCGCCGATTTGCGTCGGCTCGGTGCGCCCGAGTTCACAAAGCGGTCGCTCGGCACCAAGGACGAAGAAGAAGCCATCACTCTGCACGCGGAAATGCTGGTGAGCATCCGCCGTGGGTGGGAAGCCCAACGCAAGGGACCGCAGCCAATCCCGCATCAGCAATTGGTGGCCCTCGCTGGCGTCATCTACCGGGAGTTCATGGAGACGGCGGCAGACGAGCCGGGAAGCCCTGTGCTGTGGGACCACCTTATAGCGGTCGGGGAGAGCGTCATGGTCGATCCTGCCGCAGCGGAGCGGTGGTACGGCGCTTCGATCGACAAGGCGCTGGCTGGAGAGGGGCTGCTGCCTGACGCAAACAGTCGTGCGCGGTTGCTGGATGAGACCCATCGAGCGGTTATGCTGGCGGCCCAGCAGAGGAAGCGGCAAGCCGAAGGCGACTATGGCCCCGATCCAAACCAAAGTCGTTTTCCTACGCTGGAACGGGAGAAGCCCAAGCCCGTCACCATCACCAGCTTGATGGACCTTTGGGAGCGCGAGCATCTGGCAGACGGCAAGGCCCCGGCAACGCCGCGTGACCACCGCCAGAAGGTCAACCATTTCATCGCGTACCTCAAGCACGACGACGCTGGGAGAGTAACCCCTAAGGACATTTCGGACTGGTGACAAACTCAGACACGAGGTAGGCTTGAGCGCCAAGACCGTTGCGGACAAGTACCTGTCGGCGGTGAAGGCGGTGTTTAGCAGGGGGATGGAGAAGCACGTCATCACCTACAACCCCGCCGAGAAGGTCAGCCGCAAGGTGCCCAAGAAGGTGCGGGAACGTGGTCCGGGGTTCACCGACGACGAAGCCGATAAAATCCTTCGCATGGCGCTGGTGGCTGATCGGTCGAACGGGAAGGAACCCGAGTTGACCAAGCTGGCCTTCAAATGGGTGCCTTGGCTGTGCGCCTACACGGGTGCCCGAGGGGGCGAGATTGCGCAGCTGCGGGGCGAGGACTTCTATGAAGAGTACGGCATTCAAACCGTGCGCATCACGCCCGAAGCGGGAACGGTCAAGACGGGCCAATATCGCCTCGTGCCCCTCCACCCTCACCTGATTGAGCTTGGCGTCCTCGATATGGTGAAGAAGCGTGGCGCTGGTCCGTTGTTCTACACCCCGAACGACGATCCCCGCGAAGCTGGCTCCACTCAATGGGGCAACGTGCTGGGGAAGGTCGGCGGATGGGTGCGCAATAGGGTGGGCGTCACGGACGAGCGCATCCAGCCGAACCATGCTTGGCGGCACCGCTTCGCGACCGTGGCCGATGACGTGGGAGTTGATCCCCGGTACATCACGGCCATACAGGGCCATGCGGATGGTCGGGCCAGTTCGGGCTACGGCGAGCGCACCATGAAAGCGTTGGGTCGCGAAATCCGAAAGCTTCCCCGTTACCTCGACCCTACAGGGGAGGGCTCCCGCCCGTCCCCGTCGATCTAGGTCCCACCCACGGGAGCCTACAGGGCCACATCGGAGATACCCTAAGGTACGCTTACATAACACCTATAGTAACCCGGGGTAGGTCCCATAGGACGGGGTTATCCCGGATGGTGGAATTGCCACAGGAGCCTCAGGAGCGGCAAGAGACCTCGGGTGTACTGCGAGACGAGATCGACAACGGTCCCCACGAGGCTCCTACGGGGCCGGAAAGGGGTTCCCCGCTAGGCAGACGGAGTGCAGCAAACAGATACCCGCACACTGGCGCTATGGGTGGGGGTTGCGCCGTCACGCAGGCTTCGAGCGCCTTCAAGAGGGGGTTTTGTGCCCCCTCTCCAACGGACCCAGCAAGGGTCTCTACGGTGCCCCTGCGCAGCTGCAAACAGATAGTCTCACCCAGTGGGGCCTCCACCCTACCAAAGCGCCCGGATCACATTGGCGACACCGACCACGAACATTCCGATGATCGTCGCCCACGCCACCACGCCCATGATGGTTTCCAACATTACGCTGCCTCCCCAGCCGCAGCCTTCATGGCCTTGTCGATCCGTTGGACGGCGGAGACGCCGATCCCCAACGTAGAGGCTACCTTGCCGATGCCCATGCCGGAGGCCCGCAGTGCCTTCACCTTGGCCTCAGTGTGGGACGGAAGGGACGGACGCCCGAGGCGCTTGCCGTTGGCCTTGGCGCGGCTGAGGCCGGTGTTCACCCGTTCCCGGATCATGGCCCGCTCGAACTCAGCGAACACGGCCAGCATGCCGAACAATGCCCGCCCTGATGGAGTGGTGGTGTCGAGGGCTTGCTGGTGCAGGTAGAGGTCCGCCCCGTGACCACGTAGCTCCTCGAGGAAGGCCACCAAGTCCTGCATGGAGCGCCCCAGCCGGTCCACTGACCATGCCGCCACCATGTCGACCTCGCGGCGCACCACGGCCTTGAGCAGGGCGTCATAGGCAGGGCGCTGGTCGCGTCCCTTGGCACCCGAGATACCCGCGTCCTCGAACACCTGCACCACCTCCCAGCCTGCCCGCTCGGCCACCTGCCGCAACTCCCGCGACTGGTTCTCCGTGGTCTGCTCCTTGGTGGAGACGCGGAGGTAGATGCCTACTCGCTTGCCCATGTCGAATGCTCCCCGATCACTACCTCAATTATCATACCGATAACACATAATTACGGTATGGTGTCAAGTAACCTCGCAGAAGCCCGGAAACCGGGGACCGAGCATAACCATTTTCGATGAGGATTTCGGTATACCTCTTGAGGCAGTGATGGGACCGGCGGGCTGTTACTTGACGAAGTCAGTCCCCCGGGGCACCGCGCCTCCCTGACCATGTGCCGCCGAAGGGCATGGGGGGAACATGCGAAGCCGCCACTGTCGAGTTCGACCGCTGAGATTTTTTGCCGATTTTTAGGCGGATCTTAGCCCTGCCGGGGCGCTTCCGCTCCCCTCAGTGGTTCGGTAGAGTGCCGCCACAGGGGGACGCGATGGCAGACAAGCACTACCAAGTGGTGGTCGAGAAAGACCACATCAACAAGCTCGCCAGCGCGAAGCCCATCCCCGCTGTTGCGGAGTTGGTGTGGAACGGCCTCGATGCGGACGCCTCCCGCGTAGACGTGACGCTTGAACGCGGCGCGTTGGGGCTTGAGGCAGTGGTCGTCACCGACAACGGGCACGGCATCGCCTACGAGGAGGCCGAGGGGCTGTTCGGTAGGCTGGGCGGCTCATGGAAGGCGAACGGCAATCGCTCGCGAAAGCGCGGGCGCATCCTTCACGGGAAGGAAGGTAAGGGGCGCTTCAAGGCGCTGGCTCTTGGTCGCGTTGCCGACTGGACCAGCGTCTACCGAGCGGAAGATGGCCGCGTCCTTCGGTTCACCATTACCATTATCCGCGACAACCTGACGGACGTGCGGGTGACGGAACCCGAGGAGGTAGGAAAGGGTGTCTCCACTGGCGTGGAGGTGCGGATCGCCGAGCTAGATAGGTCCTTCCGCTCGCTGGAAGCTGACCAAGCCGTCCAGCCATTCTCCGAACTCTTTGCCCTCTACCTCACCGACTACAAGGACGTAGCGGTCTTCGTGGACAACGCGAAGCTGGACCCAGAAAGCCTGATCGAGAACCGGGCGGAGTTCGCACTGACGGAGGTGACGCACGAAGGGCGGACCTATGGCGTCAAGCTGCATCTGATCGAGTGGAAGTCGTCGTCGGAGCGGTGGGTGTTCCTGTGTGGCGACGAGGGTTTCCCCTTCCAACGCCTGACACCGACCTTCCACACGCCGGGGCATCAGTTTTCCGCCTACCTGCGGTCCGGTCTTCTCGATGAGCTTCAAAGCACCGGCCAGATCGACCTGGCGGACTTCACACCCGCCCTAAAGTTCGCCTACGACGAAGCTGCGGACCTCACCAAGGGCTACTTCAAGAACCTCGACGCGGAGCAGTCTCGCTCGGAAATCGAGAGGTGGAAGGAGCAGAACGTCTATCCGTACCGGGAACCGGCCGAGAGCGTCGTCGAGATCGCCGAGCGGCAGGTGTTCGATATTCTCGCTCTCAACCTGAATAAGCAGCTTCCGACGTTCTCGGATCAGGACAGCCGCACCAAGGCGTTTCAATTGAGGATGCTGCGCCACGCCGTCGAGCGGGGACCGGAGGAGCTTCAACACATCTTCACGGAGGTCTTGCAGCTACCCGTGAAGAAGCAGCAGGAGTTGTCGCAGCTACTCCGCGATGCGGACCTTGGCAACATCATCACGGCCTCGCGGTTAGTTGCCGATCGGATGAAGTTCCTCACGGGCCTTGAGGCGTTGATCTTCGACCCGGAAACCAAGCCTCACGTGAAAGAGCGCAGCCAGCTTCACCGCATCCTGGCTGAGGGAAACACTTGGGTGTTCGGGGAGGAGTTCAACCTTACCGTTGACGATCAGTCGCTAACCGAAGTTCTCCGTAAGCACCAGCAACTGATCGGGGAAGAGGTCGTGATCGACACCCCGGTGAAGCGCATCGACGGCAAAGTCGGGATTGTTGACCTGATGCTGTCACGCTCAGTACCCACCAATCGGTCCGATGAACGGGAGCATCTGGTAGTCGAACTCAAGCGACCGTCGAAGAAGATCGGCGGGCAGGAAATCATGCAGGCCAAAAACTACGCCTACACGGTGGCAAAGGACGAACGGTTCCGCCACATCAAGACCCGCTGGACGTTCTGGGTTGTCTCTAACGACCTCGACGAGTTCGCCCAAACGGAGGCACGCCAGAAGGACAAGCCGCGTGGGCAGGTGGCGCAGACCGACGACGGCCTCGTTGAGGTGTGGGTCAAGTCGTGGGCCGAACTGTTCGCGGAAAGCAAGGGCCGGATGAGGTTCGTACAGGACCGATTGCAGGCCAGCGTGGACCGTGAGGATGCGTTGGCCTACCTCCGTACCACTTACGCCAAGTACCTCAACCCCGAGCTTGAGGAGGTCGAGCAGGGCACCGAGCAACACGCCGAAGTTGAGACCGCCCCGGCATGAGCAGCATATTCGACGGCGGCGACCGCATCGCTACAATTGACCTCGCCTCCGGCAACTTCCAGACGATGCCAACATTCACCGACGTGCAAATGTCGATCATGCCGCTCATTCATCGGTTCGGCGATGAGTTCAGGGGGGTGGGAACGTGCTTTGCGATCTCAAATCAGGGCATTTGCCTTACCGCCCGCCATGTCATTGACGAAGCGTTTCCCGCTCTGCGTGGCGGTCAGATGGGCGCGGAGCATGGCGAGTTGTATGCCCTGTACATAGGGCCTCCTCAAGGCCCAGACCCCGATAGCCCGCTCTTCGGTGGGCCTCTCCTCGTGGACAAAGTCCACGTTAGTCCGGACCTCGACATTGCGGCGCTGTCCCTGCGTATGATGAGCAACATTGAGACCGGCGAACCGATCAAGATGCCCGCTTGCCCTTTGGGCATTGCGCCGCCGGCTGTCGGCGCCACGTGCCTTGCGGTTGGATACCACAAGATGGTTTGGGCAAAAGAGGACGCGCTTGTGACCGTCGAGCAGGCGTTTGCTGCCACAAGGGGAGATGTGGAGGAACTTCACATCCCCCGCCGGGATAGTTCGCAACTGACCTTCCCGTGCTTTCGCACTTCCGCCCACTATGCCGGAGGCATGAGCGGTGCCCCGGTTTTCTCGGAAGATGGGTACGTGCGCGGGGTGGTCTGCTCTGAGATCGAGACAGGGGAAAACGACGACTACATTTCCTACGCCTCGCTGATCGGCCCGTCGTTGCTCTTGATCTTGGAGGGCAGCGACGGTCCCGGCCAGCCAGCCGGGCAGCGGTTCCTTGCCGACTTCGCCGCAGGCGGGGCGGTGCGAGCCGACCTAACCGGGGCACAACTACGGCGGGACGAGACTGCATGCACGGTTGTCATCGGGGGTGCCGCCATTCGCAACCAGTTACCTGCCACCGCATAGCCTGCCCGGCGTGGCAACAGGGGGGGTACACAGCGGCTTGCAACAGTGCCCCGAAAGTGCCAGAAAACCGGGGCTCAGACGAAACCCTCACCGGGTTCAATCCTCTCTTGCAGCACCATTCCTTCCTTTGCATCAGAATCCACGAACGGCGGTTTCGGTGGTCCGTAGAGCGCCCTGCGCTCAGCTGGCGCTTGCACGATTCCGGCGCAGCGAAGTCAATGGGTTGGCCGTTCAGGTGGTTGGTTCGAGGTGGGCGGCGCTGGGGAGGCGGTGGCAGCGCAATCGGCTGTTGACACGGGTCGGGCATCTCAGCTTACTTAGCTTTGTTAACAAAGCTGGATTGGCTCGCGTTGTACTACGTCCCTGCGCATCTCAAAGGCATGAACCGCAGGGTTGTCTACGAGACGCTCGCGAGCGTGGGGCGGATTTCGCGGGCCGAGCTCGCGAGGGTCACCGGGATCAGTGCGCCCACGATCGGCAAGATCGTGTCGTTTTTCGTCAAGAGCGGCCTCGTCAGCGAGATCGGCGACGGCGAGTCCGAGACCGGACGTCCGCCCAAGATTCTCAGCTTCAACAGCGAGTCGTTCTTCACTGTCGGCGTCGAGTTCGAAGGCGACGGGCTGAAGGTCGGGGTGACCGACCTGCTCGGCAACATCAAGGCGTTCCAGCAACTGCCGGCCAAGGCCAGCTTCGACGACATGATGCAGGGCGAACTCGCGGCGGCCATCAAGTCGACCCTGCGCAGCACGCGCCTGCCCATGCAGCGGGTCTGGGGCGTGGGCATCGGCATACCGGGCGTGGTCAATGTCGAACGCAAGACCATCAGCACGGCGCCGCTGATCGGGGTCACCGGGGAGCGCTCCTACAGCGAGCCGCTGAGGCAACTGGAACGACAGCTCAAGCTGCCGGTCTTCTTCGAGAATGATGCCAACCTGGCTGCGATCGGCGAGTTTCAGATGCGGCGCGAGCAGGGCGAGGTCGACCTGATCTACCTGTCCGTGGGCACCGGCGTCGGCGGCGGCATCATCCTCGATGGCCAGTTGCGCAAGGGGCCGAGGTTTTCTGCCGGCGAAGTGGGCTACATGATCTTCGACCCCGCCTCGTCCTCGCACACATCGGCGGCCGGCTGGCTGGAGCAGCGCACCAGCCATCGCGCGCTCATCAACAACGCAGGCAACGCCAGTTTCCTCGATGCCGCGGCGCATAACCTGGCACTTGTGATCGTCAATCTGTCGGTCGTCCTCGATGTCGAACTGTTCGTCCTGGGCGGGGCCGGGCTGCCCGACTATGGCGACGATTTCCTGACCCGCGTGGCCGACAAGGTGCGCAAGATCAGCGATATCCTCGTTCGCACCGAGCCGCCGCAGGCCAGCGAGCCGGCCTTGATCGGCGCCGGCGCCCTGGCCGTCAGCAGTATCCTTGACCGAAAGATGCAGGAAGAATAGCGGGCCGCGCCGCGGCTGGGGCTTGACTCCGGTGTGTTAGTTAATAAGGTTTATTAAGTTAAAAAGGGGGGCGCGTGAATTCTGCGATGACGGGCAGGCGGGAAGAATGGTCGGCAACGGATGGCGTCGCCGGCGTTGCCACGATCGGCTTTGATGGCTTCATCGACACCATCGTGCGGGTGGTGAGGAGCTTTTCCGCCGGCCGCGCACCCGTGCCGTTCCACAGCAAGCGGGAATTCGGCCAGCAACTGGTCGACCTGGGGGCGAGCAACGCCAGCTTCGAACTGGTGGAGGTCGCCACCAAGATCGGCGGCAACGCGCCGATCACGGCCAACGCCCTCGGCCGGCTTGGTATCGCTGTCAACTGCCTGGGCATGCTGGGGCGGCCCGAGGTCAACCCGGTGTTCCGCACCATGGATGCCAACTGCACCCTGCACAGCTTTGCCGAACCCACCCAGACCACCGCGCTCGAATTCGACGACGGCAAGGTGCTGCTGGCCGGCAGCGAGAAGCTCCGCGCCGCCAACTGGGCCAGGGTGCGTGACGCGATCGGCCTCGATGTGCTCATCGACATCTACCGCAGCAGCGACATCATCGGCTTTGCCAACTGGGGCGAGCTCGAGCAGGCGACCGACATCTGGGAAGGCGTCGAGCGCGAGGTGCTGCCGCACGCCGAGCCCGGCAAGCGCCGCATCGTCTTCTTCGACCTGGCTGACCCCACCAACCGGGATCGGGACGTGCGCCAGGTGCTTGGCCTGATCGAGCGACTGTCGGCCGGCAACGAAACCGTGCTCTGCCTCAATCGCAACGAAGCGCAGGCCGTGGCGCTGCAGCTCGGCGGTGAAGCCGGCGGCCGGCTGGAAGAGCAGGGCGCCTTCATCTATGCGGCGATCGCCGTCGACACGCTCGTCGTCCGCGATCCGCACAACGCCCTTGCCTGGACGCCGGCCGGCGTGGTGAAGGCCTCGACCTTCTTCATGCCCGAGCCGCGCGTGTCGACCGGCGGCGGCGACAATTTCAACGCCGGCTACTGCTTCGCCCGCCTTGCCGGCCTGCGGGTCGAGGTGGCTCTCGAGGTGGCGGCGGCGGTGGCGGCGCTCTACGTGGCCAGCGGCGAAAGCCCGACGCGCCGGGACGTCGTCGATTTCCTCGAACGACAGTCTGGCCGCACGGCGGAGGTCGCGTGATGGTCAAGCTCGGCGTACTGGGCCTGCATAACCACTACCACGCCTTCCCGATGGCCGACTATGTGCGGCGTGGCATCGACGGGGTGGAGATCGTCGCGGTCCATGATGAGCGCGCGGACTATGCCGGCGACTATGCCAGGCAGTTCGGCATTGCCCGGGTCGCCGGGTCGCGCGACGAGCTGCTGGCGGATCCCTCGATCGATGGCGTCATCGTCATGTCGCATACGGCGGCGCACCGGGACGACGTGCTGGCCTGCGCCAGGGCGAAAAAGCATGTCCTCATCGACAAGCCGATCGCCCTGACGGTTGCCGAGGCAACCGAAATGGTGGCGGCCACCGAGGCCGCCGGCACCACCATCATGCTCGCCTATCACGTGCGCTTCCTGCCGGTCTATCAGCAGGTGCGCGAGATGATCGGGCAGGGTGTCATCGGCCGCCCCCTGACGATGAAGATGTCGATCCGCTGTCCGCTGCAATACGTGACGGACACGCCGACATCGACGACGCCCGGCTGGTACACGGACCCCGCGCTCGCGGGCGGCGGCGGCTTCCTCGACCACGCGGTGCACTACACCGATGCAATGCGCTACCTGCTCGGCAGCGAAGGGGTGAGGGTGATCGGCAAGGTCGCCAGGCTCACCGACCACCAGATCGACGTCGACGACTACGGCGTCTGCATCGTCACCACCGACAAGGGCGAACTGGTGACCATCGAGAGCACCTGGCACGCCGCCGACTGGTACAGCCCCATGGCGAGCCCGGAAGAGTGCCTGATCGTCGGCACGGCCGGCGAAATCCATGTCCACCATCAGAAGAGCCCGCAACTGGAAGTCTCCGGCCGGGGCATTCCGGGTCGCCAGTACTTCGACTGGAAGGGCGATGACCGGCAGATGATCGCCTATCGCAGCATCGTGGTCGAGTTCGCCCGCGCCATCGCCAGCGGGACCGCCCCGAGCGTCGATGGACGCGACGGCCTCAAGGCCCTCGCCATCATCGAGGCCGCACACAAGTCGTCCGCGAGCGGACGCGAAGTCGAGGTAAGCAATTGAGTCACCAGGGCACGCCGATCAATGTCGGCATCGTCGGCGCGGGCTTCTGGTCCAAGCTGGTCCACATTCCGTCGTTCCGGCGGCTGCCCGGCTTCAGGCTGCTGGGTGTGGCCTCGGGGAGCCGCGCAAATGCAGCGGCCGTCGCAGCCGACTGCGGAATCCCGCGCGTCTTCGACAGCTATCGCGAGCTGATCGAGGACCCGGATATTTCGCTGGTCGACATCGTCACGCCGAACTTCCTGCATCGCGAGATCGCCGTCGCGGCGATGGCTGCCGGCAAGGATGTCATCATCATCAAGCCGCTGGCGATCAACCTGGCGGAAGCCGGTGCGATCCTCGATGCCGCCGCCAAGTACGGGCGCCGGATCTTCTACGCCGAGAACGTGCCGTTCACGCCCTCGCTGCTGGCGTTCAAGCAGCTGGTGGATGCCGGCATCTACGGCAAGCTGTTCCGCACCAAGTCCATGCACGGGGTCGGCGCCCCGCACGCCTCCTGGTTCTCCGATCCTGAGAAGTCGGGCGGCGGCGCCATCATCGACATGGCGGTGCATGGCATGGCCTTCCAGCAATGGTTTGCCGACGGGGCACGCCCGGTCAGCATCCATGCCGAAGCGGGCGCCTTCGTGCATGATTTCCCTGTCGAGGACACGTCCGTGCTCCTCGTCCGCTACGACGACGGGCGGCTGGCGCAGCTGGAAGACTCCTGGTCGCTGCCGGGTGGGTTCGATGGCCGCTACGAGGTGTTCGGCACCCGCGGCCACGGCTTCCTCGACCTGCTGTATGGCCACCCGATCCGGTCGGTTCTGGGCGGCAACAGCGAAGGCGGCTCCAACTCCATCCACTACCACGCCGTCGACGATCACTTCGTCAAGGATGGCCATCTGGGAATGATGGCGCACTTCCTCGCGTGCCTCACGGAGGGCGCCGAGTGCCGCTCGAGCGGTCAGCACGGCTACGAGATCATGGAAATGGTCGATGCCGCCTATCGGTCGCTGCGCACCGGCGCGCCGGCCAAGATCAGTTCCACGCGAGGTTAGAATGAGCAAGCTCAAGATTGGCATGATCAGCTTCGATCATATCCACGCCGACATGCGCATGAAGGCGCTGCTGGAGCAGCCCGACGACGTCGAGATCGTCGCCATCGCAGAGCGCGACGAAGCGCGCGGCCTCGCCTCGCAGCGCAGGTATGGCGGCGAGTACTACAGCGACTACCGCAAGCTGCTCGAGCGCAAGGACCTCGACTTCGTCTTCATCCACTCGGCGACTGGCGAGCACAAGGAGATGGCGCTCGCCACCGCGGCGGCCGGCATCGACATGTTCTGCGAGAAACCGCTCGCCGGCAGCCACGACGACGCGGTGGAGATGCTGGCGGCGGCCAGATCGGCCGGCGTGCGGCACACGACCGGTTTCAACAGCCGCCTCATTCCCGAGGCGCAGCGCGGCAAGGCGATCTTCGACACCGGCGTGCTCGGCAAGATCGTCTCGGTACGTTCCTTCCTCAGTTCGATCGGCCCCCGCGAACTCGGCTGCCCCCCGTACATGTGCGACTGGATCCTCGATCCGGCCAAGGCGGCCGGTGGCGCCCTGATCGATGAAGGCGTTCACGCCATCGACCTGATGCGCTGGTTCCTGGGCGACATCTCCAGCGTGTTCACGATGATGAACAAGGCGGTCAAGACCGATCTCGACGTCGAGGACAACGCCATTTCGCTGCTCTCGTTCGGCAACGGCACGCTGGGTGAACTCAACACGTCGTGGAGCATCAACATCGACGTGGGGTTCAAGAACACCCTCGAGTTCTACGGCTCCAAGGGCACCATGATCATCGAGCTGACCTCGCGTGCGCCCAAGGTGGCGGTCTACACCGAGGGCTCCACCAGGGACGGCAACCTGGGCGGCTGGATCGAGCCGCAGATCAAGCCGGATTCGTCCGATCCGCACGACTACACGAGCTGGCCGACCCACGCGATCCACTTCAAGCGCGAGGTCTCGGACATCATCCGCCGGCTCAAGACCGATACTCCCTTCGACATCACCTTCGAGGACGGAGTGAAAGTCGCCGAAGTAATCAGCGCAGCATATGCGTCGGCGGCCCAGGGACGACTGGTGAAAATCTGAAAACTTGAATCAACCCCGGAGGAGGACAGGAAATGTTCAAGCTCAAGGCTGCATTGGCGACGCTGATGCTCACGGCAATGGTGGCTCCCACCTATGCCCAGGATACCACGCTCACGGTCTCGCGGTGGTCTGGCGGTAGCGCCGACGCGCAGGCCCAGCTCATGCGGCAGTTCACCGAGGAGACCGGCATCAAGGTCAACCTCGATGCCGTCGACTGGTCGCAGCTGAAGCAGAAGCAGGTGCTCAGCATGTCGGGTGCCACCGGTCAGTACGACCTGGTGATGGTGCACGACACGTGGTTCAAGGAATACGTGCAGTCCGGCTACCTGCACCCGGTGGACGAATATCTCGGCAACGAGGCACTGACCGGCGCCGACTTCGACATCGCCGACTTTGCCAAGGGCATGATCGACGGCGCGACTGCCGACGGCAAGTTCTACGGCGTGCCGACCAACCCGGCAGTTCCGATCTTCGTCTACAACAAGGAGATGCTGGACGCCGAGGGCATTTCCGCTCCCACCAACTGGTCGGAGCTGATCGCTGCCGCCAAGCACTTCAGCGAGAAGGGTTCGGGCATCGCCCTGCCGGCGCAGCAGTCGGGTGCTCCGGTTGAACTCTGGGCCTCGATCATGCGTGCCCTGGGCGGCGACTACTTCACGGCCGATGGCAAGCTCGACATCGCGAGCCCCGAAGCCGTCCAGGCTGCCCAGATGTGGAAAGACCTCAACCAGTATGCCGTCCGCGGCAGCAACAACTGGCACTGGGCCGACACGAACAAGGCCGTGCAGCTCGGCGACGCGCCGCTGGCCGTCGTTCTCTCGGGCATCGCAGCCGACCTCGAGAACCCCGAGAACAGCCGTGTCGTCGGCAAGCTCGGCTATTCGCCGCTGCCGCCGCCGGATGGCAAGGGTGCCTATGGCGTCATGAGCTTCTTCTGCTGGTGCGTGGCTGCCAACAGCCCGAACAAGGAAGCTGCGTTCCAGCTCTCCGCCTGGCTCACCAGCAAGGCTCAGCTCACTCGCCTGAACCTCGAGATCATGCCCGAGATCACCGGTCGCGCCTCGATCGGCGAGAACCCTGAGGTGGCCGCCAAGCTGCCGTTCCTGCCGGCCGTCGGCGCTGCCCTCGCCAACTCCGGCACGCTCCCCAGCGATGCCAACGCGCCCAAGGTCAACGACCGCATCGGCGCCGTGCTGTCCGGCATCGTGGTCAACAACGCCGATCCCAAGGCCGAGCTCGACGCCGCCCAGGCTGAACTGGCCGCGCTCTACTGATGACCCATGGCTCGGGGGCGTGCTCCCGAGCCACTTACCCGGGGGGACGAAAGATGCCCGACCTCGCCAACAAGATACAGACGGACAAGACCCTGGCGATCTTTCTGATCGTACCGGCGGCGCTGGTCGTATTCATCGCCATGATCGTGCCGCTCGGCTACGCGGTCGTGATGAGCTTCTTCTCCTACAAGATCGGCGCCGAAGCCTCCGCGAGCTTCGTCTTCCTCGACAACTACCTGATGTTCTTCACCGACCGGCTCGGGCTGATCTCGCTGCTCAACACCGTGGTGTTCTCGGTGTCGGCGCTGGCGCTCGAACTTGTCATCGGCACGGTGATGGCGGTCATCCTGATGACCATTCCGAAGCCGCTCGCGAGCTTTTTCAGAACCGTCTACACGATCCCGCTGCTGATCTCGCCGATCATCATCAGCCTGATCTGGAGCCAGATGTACGATCCGTCCTACGGCATCGTCTACTACCTGCTCGAACTGGTCGGCCTCGACCGCATGTTCGGCGGTCTCACGCAGCCGAACTGGGCGCTTTTCAGCATTGTCCTGGTCGACGTCTGGCAGACCACGCCCTTCGTGCTTCTCGTGGTGACGTCCGGGCTGGCTTCGATCCCGTCCGATATCTACGAAGCCGCCGAGATCGATGGTTCCGGGCCGCTGCGCACGCTCTTCCAGATCACCTTGCCGCTCATCACCCGCGTGCTCATCGTCATCACGATCATCCGCGGCATGGACGCGTTCCGCGTCTTCGACATCATCTTCGGCCTGACCAAGGGAGGTCCGGCGGACTCCACGCTGTCGCTGAGCATGTACGCGTTCCGCCAGGGCTTCGATTACTACGCGACCGGCTACGCCATCACCATTTCGCTGATCATGATGGCCATGCTGGCTCTCGTGTTCACGCCGCTGATGGGCTTTTTCAACAGCGAGCCGGAGGCCGCGAAATGACCGTCAAGCGCTTCGCCGTCGGCGTCCTCAAGTACGGCGTCCTGATCATGTTCGCCCTGTGGTCGGCGGTGCCGGTCCTGCTGATCATCCTCAACTCGTTCAAGCGCAAGCTGGATATCTTCACCAACCCGCCCTCTCTGGTGTTCGAGCCGACGTTCTCGAACTACCAGAAGATATTCCTCACGGACGACTACTTCTCCTACTACCGCAACAGCATCGCCGTCACCGGCATGACGACGATCCTGTCGATCCTGTTCGGGCTGCTCGCCGCCTACGGCATCGTCCACTTCGGGCTCAGGCATGCCAAGAGCGTCGCCAACGTCTTTCTGTGGGTCAAGATGGTGCCGCCCATCACCATGCTGCTGCCGATGTATGCGGTGCTGACCTACCTGGACCTGCAGGGCACCTATATCGGGCCGGTGCTGGCGCACACCTCGCTCAACCTGGCCTTCGTCATCTGGCTGTTCATGAGCCAGCTCAAGGACGTGCCGTCCGAGATCATCGATGCGGCAACCGTCGACGGATGCACGCCGATGCAGACGCTCCGGTTGGTGATCGTGCCGATCGTGCTGCCCGGCATCGCGGCCTGCACCGTGCTGACGGCCCAGTATTCGTGGAACGAACTGCTGTTCGTGCTGCAGCTGACCGATCTCAACACCTACACACTGCCCGTCGGCATTTCCAAGCTCGTCGGCGAGCTCGGCGGCGACTGGGGCAAGAGCAGTGCGGCGGCAACCGTGACGATGGTGCCGATCATCCTGATCGGGTTCTTCGTCCAGAAATACATCGCGCAGGGCACAACGGCCGGCGCCGTCAAAGGCTGAATTCAGAGGCAACGACTATGACCAAGAAGTCCATTTCCGTCCTGCTGGTGGGCGAGACCAACATCGTCCACATGATCGAGCACAAGGGCCTCGATGCGATGGAGCTGACCCGCTACACCGAGTTCTACACGCCGGTGAAGCGGCTGTTCGAAAGCCTCGGCCACAGCTTTGCGCATGTCGCCTGCCACATCGTGCACGAGCAGTTTCCGACCGACCTGGCCACCTTGCAGCAGTATGACGTGGTGATCCTGAGCGACATCGGCTCGAACACCATGCTGCTGCATCCGGACTACCTCAACCGTACCGTCAACTCGCTGTCGCTGATCCGCGACTATGTCGAGGCCGGCGGCGGCTTCGTCATGATCGGTGGCTATTTCAGCTTCACCGGCTTCCAGGCCAAGGCCCGCTTCAAGGACACGCCGATCGAGGAGCTGCTGCCCGTCACGATGCAGCCCTACGATGATCGGGTGGAGATCCCCGAGGGCATCAACCTGGAGCTCAAGCCTGACGTGTCGCACCCGATCGTCGACGGCCTGCCGCGTCAGTGGCCGCACATCTTCGGCTATAACCGCGTCACCCCCAAGGAAGACGCCGACGTGCTGATGAAGTCGCCCAAGGGCGATCCGATCATCGCCGCGGGCAGCTACGGCAAGGGCAGGGCGGTTGCCTACACCACCGACTGCGCCCAGGACTGGGCATCGCAGGAGCTGCTGAACTGGGACAAGTACGGCCAGCTCTGGGACCAGCTGCTGCGCTGGGTGGGTGATGCCAACCCGCGTACGCCCTCCTGACACGACCACCCAGCGCTCCCGAGAGTCTCGCAATGGAATTCGACTTTATCATCGTCGGCGCCGGCTCGGCCGGTTGCGCGCTGGCCGAGCGGCTGTCGCGCGACGGACGTCACAGCGTCCTGTTGCTCGAAGCCGGCTCCGACAACCGATCGCCGTTCGTCAGCATGCCGAGTGGCTGGGCCAAGCTGTGGCAGAACCCACGCTACTTCTGGCTCTTTCCGATCGAGCAGGAGGCGGGGCGGCCCAGGGGCGAACAGTGGGCCTACGGCAAGGGCCTGGGTGGGTCCAGCGCCGTCAACGGCACGACGTTCTTCCGCGGCCAGGCCGGTGACTACGAGCAGTGGTACGGCAACGGCGAGTGGGGCTGGCCGCAGATGGAGCGCGTCTTCGGCGAGATCGAAGACTTCCACGGTCCGTCCCCCGACCCCAGCCGCGGACGCGGCGGACCGCTGCAGATCACCCAGCTCAAGGACGACTCCCCGGTCATGGGCGCCGTCATCGCTGCGGCCGAGGGCATGGGGATACCGTTCATTCCCGACGTCAACGGCAAGCAGCGCAATGGCATCGGCTTCACGCAAGCGACCGTGGATCGGCGCGGTCGTCGCTCCAGCGCCTACAAGGCCTTCCTTGCCGACGCGTCCGGGCGCTCCAACCTGACCATCGTGACGCACGTCCTCGTGCAGCGCGTCACCATCGAAGGCGGACGGGCGAGGGGTGTCGAAGTCACCCGTGCCGGACAGACCATCCACTACCGGGCCAAGCGCGAGGTGATCGTTTCGGCCGGTGTGATGAATTCGCCCAAGCTGTTGCAGCTCTCGGGCATCGGGCCGCGCGAGGTGCTCGAGCAGCACGGCGTGCCGGTCGTCGTCGATGCGCCCGAGGTCGGCCGCAACCTGATCGAGCACATCATGGTGGCGCTGTCGTACCGGATGGCCAACGCGTTCGGAAAGAACCGCGAGTTCCATGGTCCGCGCTTTCTCGCCAATCTCCTGCGCTACTACACCCGGGGCTCGGGCGTCTTCGCCACCGCCACGACCGAACTGACGGCGTTCTACTCGCTGCAGGACCGGCCGGACTGGCCCGAAATCCAGATCGGCATCTCGCCGTTCTCGTTCGACAACTCGCCCAGCAAGAAGGCCGAGATCGGCCGCGGTACGCCCGAGCGCGAGCCCGGCATTGCAGTGACGGCGTTCCACTGTCGGCCGAAGAGCCGCGGCCGGATCGAGCTGCGATCGAAGGATGCCGCGGCGCCGCCGGTGGTGCACGCGAACTGGCTCGAGGACCCCGAGGACGGCCAGGTCATGATCGACCTCGTCCGCTCGGTCCGCGCCCTCATGCGCCGCCCCGAACTTCGCAACTTTGTCCGCGAAGAACTCATTGCCAACGGCCCGGACGACAGCGACGAGCAGATCCTGGGCTGGGTCCGGGCAAACCTCAGTTCGGGTCTGCATGGGACGAGCACCTGCCGCATGGGACCGCCCGGCGAGGGCGTCGTTGATGCCCGTCTCCGCGTCTATGGCGTCGAAGGCCTGAGGGTTTGCGACTGCTCGGTGATGCCGACGGCGATCTCAGGCAACACCAACGGCCCGGCCATGGCCGTCGGCTACCGCGCCGCCGAACTGATCCTCGAGGAGGTCGCGTGATGGAATGGGTGAGGGAGAGGTCGAGTATCCTCCCTCACGGCGCCATTTTCCTGTCCCAGGCCCGTGGCGCCTTCCCCCTCTCCCTCAGAAATCCTCCAGCGTCAGTTCGCGGGCCATGACGATGTTGCCGGCGGTGAGGCCGCAGTCGACGGGGATGGTGGCGCCGGTGACGGCGCTGGCGCCGTCGGAGGCGAGGAAGGCGATGACGCGGGCGACTTCATGGGGCTCGACGATGCGGCCGAGCGGGTACCAGCGCTCGAGCGTCTTCAGCACGTCCGGGTCCTTGGCCTTGCGCTCGTCCCAGACCGGCGTGCGCACGGTGCCCGGCATCACCACGTTGCAGCGGATGCCGTAGCGGCCGTATTCGAGCGCGATCGCCTTGGTCATCGCGATCATGCCCGCCTTGCCCGCGCTGTAGGCCGGGTGCCCCAGCGCGCTCAGCCCGTTCACCGACGCGACGTTGACGATGTTGCCCGCGCGCCGCTCCGCCATGCGGGGGAGCACCGAGTGCGCGCAGGTGAAGGCGCCGTTGAGGTTCGAATCGACATCGGCGGCCCATTCGGCCGGGCTGGTCGAGGCGACGGTGCCGCGGAACGCCCCGCCGGCATTGTTGATCAGCACGTCGATGTCGCCGAACGCGGCAAAGGCAGCCTCGACCGCCGGCGCGTCGGTGATCTCGACCACCGCGGGCCGCACCGTGATGCCCTCCTTGCCGAGCGCGCCGGCGAGGTCGAGCACCTTGTCGCTGCGGTCGATCGCGGCGATCGTCGCGCCTTCCTCGCCGAAGAAGCGGCACAGCCACTGCCCGATGCCGCCGGCCGCGCCGGTGATCGCGATGGTCTTGCCGGCGAATTGTCCTGCCATGGTGTCCCCCCAGTGGGCTTTGAGAAGCCGTCTCGGCGAGACGGCGAGACGACTAGTGCGCGTGGTGGCCGCCGACGAGGAAGGCTTCCTCGAACGGACGGCGGCTGACTTCCATGCTCCTGCCGTTGAGATAGACGGCTTCCGGCTGCAGCAGCGTCGATCCCTGCCGCCGCGTCCCCACCACGTCCTCGAACACGTAGTCGCTGCCGTACTCGCGCAGCACCGCGATGTCGGCGGGAGCGCCGACGCCGAGGTGCCCGAGGTCGGGGCGCCGTACCGCCAGCGCCGGGCGGCTCGTCGACATGCCGATCACCTCGGCGACCGAGAGGCCGCAGTTGAGCAGCTTGCTCATGGTGTGCAGCAGGTCGTAGCCCGGCCCCTCGATGGCGATCACATGCACGTCCGACGAGATCAGGTCGGGCTTGAAACCGTCCTTCAGCGCCGCCTCGGCGGTGTCGTAGCCGAAGGCCCCCATGCCGTGCGCAATGTCGAACAAGACGCCGCGCTCGCGTGCCCGGTGCACGGCTGCCAGCACCTTGCCGTCCTCGCCGATCGCCGAGTTCGGGTCGGGCCGGTAGCAGTGGGTGAGGATGTCGCCCGGCCGCAGCATGTCGACGCCATCCGAGTAGCTCGGCGGCGGGGTGCCGATATGGGTCATCAGCGGCAGCTCGACGGCGTTGGCCGCCTCCAGCGCCAGCTCCAGCGCGCCAAGCCCGAGATCGCCGGTGACGAGGCCGCCGATCCGCACCTTCACCCCGATGATGCGGTCGCGATTGGCCTCAATGGTCTCGACGCAGCGATGCACCGGCAGCATCGAGCGCGCCGTCGCCTCGCCGATCTGCACGTCCTTGTCGAAGCCGAAGATGCCCGGGAAGCTGATGTTGAGGAAGGCGAGGA